>JAKUPR010000114.1 GCA_022450585.1 Anaerolineales bacterium
CACATTGATGTGTAACCACGAGTGTGGATTGACCCATCGCATATGGTCAACGGTACCTTCCAAAGTTACCGGCTTATTAATATCAAATTCCGCAGTAAATGAATGGTGTGCCGACACCGATGTCAACGCGACCATCAATACCATGCCTACTACAGCTGTCATTGTTAAGACTACTACCTTCATTCGACTATCCTCCTAGCCCTCGAAAGTCACTATCCCAATACATTCATTGTACAAGTTCCGCATAGATGGATTCCACATACCCACGAGCCTGTAAAAAATCGTACCCACTGTACTTCGCTTTAATAGTGCTCGTCACGCTGGAAACTGCTTCATCGATGCTCTGCCCAGCAGCCTGTGCGTCCTTAGCAGCATCGACAAAATCACTCATAAAATCAGCGTATTCCTTCAAATCACGTATCGTAATCCAACTCAAAACAACCTTGTAGGGCGCTTCGCCCCGTCCAGGAATAATGACGTCAACACGCTTATCCTGGAGGCCTTCCCAGGCTTTTTGAAGCGTCTCTGGTAGGGCAAGAGCACTACCACCACTGCTAGCGTCAATCACAGGGATAGTCTTACCTGGAAAAAGATCACCAAAAACAGCCACCCCGTACGATGGGAATACTGCAATTGTGTCACCACCACTATGGCCCGGACCAAAATGGTACAAGTCAATACGATCGGTCCCTTCAGGCTCACCTGCTACTGGAACAGTCAATGAAAAAGTATTGGTAAAGGTTTTAGTTGGCACAGCCGCCGGGTTAAGTTTTGTAAGCGCAGCTTTTGTATTTTCATGTGCAATGACTTGTACCGCACTTGGAAATTCATCATTAGCAACACCGCCACGCGCGCTTGTATTAATAATTATGGATACAGGCACGTCGCCAGCCAGTCGTAACTTGTTTTGTACAGCCTTCCCTAATCCTTGACCTTTCGTGTCAACCAGCACAATGCCATCATCGGCAACGAGTGCCACGGAGTGACTCCCCGCATAAGCTACTAAGTACAAATTGCTAAAAAATGTCTGCAACCGAAGTGGATCGTTCGCATTGTTCCGAGCTCCGGCAATGTAGACAATCTTGAGCTCATCAGGATCAGGACGCTCTTGTACCCAGACAGGATTTGCTGCTAAAAGCAACAGCGCCGCTGAAAGCATTGTTACGACTAATTTTGACCTATTGCTTTGTCTCATTAGAACCATCATTAATCAGAATACTCTCTGAGTTAATTATCCTCTGCAGCCAAAGAAATCGCGATAATCTCATCGTCATTACGAGCGTAGATGTGTTTATTGGCGTAGGCTGGGTGAGACCAATTGACATACTTTAGTCTCCGGCGATTACCTGGAGGTGTGGTGGGTTCAATGAGAAATGTCCGATCAATTTCGTCATACCCCTCTGGTGTAAATCGTGCGATCACTAGGTCGCCGCGATCTGTATTAATGAAGAATCGATCACCATTTTGAACAATGAATCCCGTCGACCAACGAGCAAACTCCTGAGTAAGATCTTGAGACTCCCAGACACGTTCGCCAGTTTCTACTCGCAGACAACGCAACTGACCGTATGTACAAATCCCGTAAATATACCCATCCCTGATAATAGGTGATGCCAGAACCGCATGAAGTGTGTCTGTTTCAATTTCACTGTCACTTGTCGATTTCCATCTCACAGTCATATCCGGCTTGGTGTCATCCAGTGAGAGCATGATTGAACCACTGTAAAAGGTTGACACCATCAAGTGCTCTCCATCAACCGCAGGCACTGTTGGATTCATGCCGTCCTGCGCATGAAACGGTTGTTCCCAGTACACCTCTCCTGTTGCTGGATTCAGTGACACAACAGCCTCAGGGTGCCAAATAATAAGCTGTCGCTTTCCACCACTGTTGATGATGATTGGTGGTGATACGCCTCTCTGTTCGTTTGCCCCTTGTGCACGCCAGCTTTCTTTCCCTGTCCATTTATCGAAGGCCACCACCTTGGCATCTGGTGCTCCACCGACCAAAGCAATCACAAGGTCACCGTCAACAAGAGGCGCTGCCGACGCGCCATAGCTATGGCCGTCAGCGTCAAACTCTTCCTTATAGTCTCGTCTCCAGAGAACCTCACCATTCTGACCGTTTAACGCAACCAGGACTCCACGAGTACCTTGGACATACACTCGGTCACCATCAACGGTAGGTGTAGCACGGGGACCATTTGGCCAAGGAACCCCGCCATAATGTGCG
>JAKUPR010000115.1 GCA_022450585.1 Anaerolineales bacterium
GAGTGCATTGCCCTTAAGGCGGATGTAACCACCGGGAAGGCAGTGCGGAGCTTAGTAGAGACTGCGGTTCAAAAGTATGGTCGTATCGACGTCCTTCATAATAATGTGGGAACGATTGGTAAGCTTGGTGGCCCCACTGAGTTGGAGGAAAAGGACTGGGATCATGTCTTTGCAGTTAATACTAAGAGTATGTATCTCACGACTAAGGAGGTGCTGCCGGTAATGATCAGTCTGGGCGGGGGTGCTATAATAAATGTCTCAAGTATAGCTGCGATCCGATACACGGGTATCCCCTATGTGGCATATGGTGCTAGTAAGGCGGCGATTGTACAGCTGACACAGAGCATAGCAGTAGAGCACGCGAGGCAGGGAATACGATGCAATGCCATACTCCCGGGCCTTATGGATACACCCATGATTCGGACGGATTTGCCAAGCCATTATGGTGATCCGGAAAAGATGCTAGAAAAACGGCATCAGATGTGTCCGAGCGGGCGTATGGGGGACGCATGGGATGTGGCGTATGGGGCGTTATTTTTAGCGTCTGATGAAGCTAAATATGTTAATGGGATTCAGTTGGTTATTGATGGCGGTTTAACCGCCCAAATTGGTTAGTGCTGGTTATGTCCACCTAGACAGCGCTTTAACCATTGATTATAAGGCTTGATCGTAGTTGCCCAGGTAGCTCAGTTGGTAGAGCAGCGGACTGAAAATCCGCGTGTCGGGTGTTCAATTCACCCCCTGGGCACCACTTTTCCCATAAATAACAGTTACTTAAGATAGGTCCAAATGGGGCAGGGTAAAAGTTTGACACTTTTAGTCCCGTTTTGTGCTTTTATATCTTTATACAGAGCTATTTTGCGGATTTCTGGTAAGGATTGCGATAATGATATTTGTACCAAAGACCATCCCGCCCTTTGTCAGCGATGGATCAGAAGCAGATTGTATTTCCGCCAATGAAACTTTTGATGGAACGTGGCCTTTTACGCCCCGTTTTTACCATGGGAATGGTTTTGCTCAACATTATATTGATGAAGGACAGGGTGATCCGATTTTGCTGCTTCACGGGGAGCCAATGTGGGGCTACCTATATCGTAATTTTATTCCTGTTCTCTCCAAGACCCATAGGGTCATTGTGCCTGATCATATGGGTTTTGGTAAATCAGCCACGCCGCAGGATAAGGAGTATTGTTTACGAACTCATACAACCAACTTGATTGGGCTGCTGGAGTCTCTGGAACTAGAGGCGCCATTAACTCTATTCATTCAAGATTGGGGTACCAATATAGGTCTTCAGTTTGCTCTCCGGTATCCGGACAAAATTGCCCGTATAATGATAGGGTCTGCTGTTCCTATGCCGCCGACGCTCGATGCTAAGCTACAACGCTTTGGTGTGGCACAAACGGATGCACACGGTCGAATACCCCTTCAAGCGATGCCTGGTGGGCGGGCCGAGCTTCAGGTACCACCGGCACAGGCCGCGGGCGACATAAGGGTTGCTACTAGCTCATGGTTTCCTTGGATCCTTACTGGATTGCCCGACGATCCGGACTATGTGTGTCCGGGTCTTGCATCGGAGCGAACCAACCCTCCAAGGGGACGTACCGAGTCTGTATTGCTAAATATCGGTTCTAGTGCCACCCACGTCATAAGTCATTTGATGGGGATGGAAAATAAATCAGTTATTAATGAGACTTGGACCAGGGCTTATTCGTCGGCGTTTCCAACAATTCAGTCCAGTATTGGGGCGTTAAATTTCCCGATGGACGCTATGCAGCAGTTAAAATTATCCCCAGAGGCCCAGAAGTTTCCACATGAAGCCGTTACGCCGGAGAATGTAGACGCGTTGAGGGAATTGCCAATTTGGGTGGTGGTAGGACGTCAGGATCACGCTATTTCAATCAAGAGTATTGAAGTTGTGTCTCAAAGTTATGGAGGCTGTCCCTATGTGGTTATTGAAAATGCTGGCCATTTCATACAAGAGGATGCGCCAGAGACTATTGTGGCGTTGCTTCAAATGTTTATTCAGTCAACTGGTGGGGCACGACCAAGTTTTGAAAACATGGCTGGAGTTCCACCGCTCAATCTCGGTAGATTGTGAGTTTGAAATAAGAAACGTCGTCTTCAGGCGTCATGCGAGTAATAATCGTCTTCAATACCCCTAGAAG
>JAKUPR010000116.1 GCA_022450585.1 Anaerolineales bacterium
TAAAGCCCAGAGAAACCAGGAAACCCGGTTGGGCTTGGTTCTGCCTGTTAGGGTATCGCGAAAATAGGCATATCCTCCCCACAACATAAGGAGAGTGCTGATAATCACCAGACTATGAGGAAAATTCATATAAGCAATCGGTTTCCAATCACACTGACCTAACACTCATCCGGCTCTGTAACCTCGTACACCGTCGTTCCAGCGCGGCTCAACCCACGATGCGACCTAGATTGAGGACCTGACTTCCAGCAATATAGCTCGCACCGAGAATCCGCTTTGGCGCCAGTAGATGTAGTGCGTCATGTTCACTAGGCTCAATGTCGAGCTCGGCCTCACCCCAAAGAGTTTGCCTAACTTGTGTATCAGCGACCATCATGATGACTTGCCGGTCGACAGCCTCGGCACGATTGGTTTCCGGCAGCGCTTTGACAAACAGCCTAGGAAACATGTCCGGCACGTCCATGGGATCACCACCCGGTGTCATATTGATTGAAATGACACGTCGGCCGAGGCGTGAGGTTTGACCCCATATTTGATCCTGGTCTACATGCAGTTCCATCGATGCGAGCTTCATGTTGTAGCCCCAAATCTCCCTTGTACCCGACAAGACCTGATCTGTGCTGGTGAATGCATGAGCCCAAGTCCCGCCGGTTTCGTGACCAAGACGCACCTGCGCAATGACCGCACTATCGTAGTACGGACGGGACGGAACAGTGCTTTCAAAGTGCATAACCGTGATCTGAACAACGTTCGAAATAAGCTCCAGCGGTTTCATAATCCGTTGAGCGAGCACCGTTTCATCAACCTCGCAATAAACGCTCAGAGTGCGGAACCTGTGTTGCCAAGGTGGTAGCGGATAGGGCAGCAGTTCAGGTTGCAGATCCTTTGTGACCATAGAAAAATATCTCTAGTAAATGAGTCGCTGGTTCAAATCCACTCAGCCCGAGCAGTGACGGTTTGTTGAGTTAACAATTAATAACGAGAGAACACACTCAACTGCTGTAGCTTGTCAAACTGAAGCACATCATATCCCTTGGGTTCGACACTATGCATCCCCGGCGACATCTTCGGCATACCCGGCGCCGTCAATCCAAGGATATCCGGACGTTCTGCCATCAAGCGTCTGATGTCAGAAGCAGGCACGTGACCTTCGATGACATAACCATCAATTAGAGCAGTGTGACAGGAGTAGAGTTCTGGATTCGTGAGTCCAAGGTGCCGTTTGAACGGAGTTACATCCCCAACATCATGGGCCACAACATCAAATCCGCTGTCCCTTAAGTAATCTACCCATTTCTGACAGCAACCACAGGTTGCTGATTTCCAGACAGTAATGCCCAATTCAGAAGAAAAAACTACACCAATGCTAAAACCGAACAGTAACACTACCAAAAACAATTTACGGATCAAGATAGTTCTCATTTTCTCAATCCTTCTAATTATTTATGTGCTACGGTTTCCAATCTTTTTTGGCAGGGCCTCACGAAGCGGCCGTATATATTCAATCTCAAATCCACAACAGCCGCCAATAATTTGCACCCCTTGTTCCACCCAATTTTTGGTGATTTCAACATACGCTTCCGGTGTAATGGCATTATCAGTTGTGTCGTCGCGGTATGTTCTCAAATAGTCGCTACGATCAGCGTCTGGATAAACACCAATCGGCCCATCCCAATATTCCTGCATCACTGGTAACGCCGCTGAGGTCGCTTCTATGGTCGAATGGAAAATAGTCGCGACCTCCGCTCCTAATGCCAATAAAGTATCCAGTGAAGTTTCGAATAAGTCATCTGAACGATAGCCAACTCTTAAGTCTCCGTTAGCGTCCACATTACATTTAAATCCCGCCCAAACCGGCAATCCAGTAGATACACAGGCTTCAATTACCCAGTGTCGGTGTTTGGCGCTACCCGTAGCCTCTGCCACCAACAAATCAACGCCTGCTTCAGCGAGCATTTCTGCCTGCTCAACTAGATTTGCTTGTGCCTGAGTATCCGATGTTTCAGAACGGCGATTCATCAATACCCTAGTTCGCATGTAATCCTTCCAACCTGGTTCGCCACCGGCAAGCAGCCCAAAGTTTGATATGGATCCAGCAATATAGACGGGGCGCTCTTTTGCACAGGCGTCTCGTGCGTCCTGGGCCAACATCACAGC
>JAKUPR010000117.1 GCA_022450585.1 Anaerolineales bacterium
GAGTCGACCCGTTCGCACTTCCCATATCTTCAAGGTACCGTCCATGCTTCCAGAGGCCAGCAGTTTTCCATCCACGCTCATGGCAGCAGTCCGAACGACATTACCGTGTCCCACCTGTATCACAATTTCGGGTGTGGGGTCGGCCAAAGCTGCGGTGAAAGACAGCAGGAGCACCAGGATGCTTGTCGATATTCGAATCATGCAGAACACCTCCGGTTAGTCCACCACCACTACAACTTTGCACTGGTTCAGGAATGATTGGCCTTCTGCCGCTTTGCGCGCTTTGGCACCGTCGTCATCTGATACGACAACGTTGGTATTGTTTCGACCTTTCGCCTTTGTCCCCTTGATCACAAGTGGATTGTCTCCAATTCGATCGTTCTTTTTGGCTGTCTCAAGGTCCTTTTCATATACCGCTATTCCGTGCGTGACGGCTGCTTCTCTACTGACAATCTTGGCGCTATAGACGAGTTTGTCTGCCTCGTCGACGACCTTGGGTGCCATTGCAGGGGAGAGCCCAAGCCCGCGTGCATCGATGATTAGGCCAGTGTTCCCATCTGGTGCTTCCGGAGCCTCCTCCTCCTCGGGAGGTGCTCCGCCGAATCCATCCTTCGGCAAAAGTACGTCCGATAGAGTGCCACGCAGGTTTACGGCCAGGGTGACTTCTACAGAGCCGTCATCCATATATGTGGGCTTGCCAACCTGCCTAGCTCCTCTCAAGATCCCTTTGACCTTAGTCTTTACGATGTCATTGGCCATGGCGTTTTCGACGGTTGTTTCGGCATCTACATTCACGCCTTGAAGGATCTCAATCAGAAGACGCTGTGCATCCACTGTGGCTGCTCTTCGAGCCATGGCGCGTGCTTGACCTTTGCTCCTTGCATTTAGCGGGGGAACCCCGAATCCAATTGCAGTTATGGCGCCCTCAGTCCAGTCTGCGCCAGACTGAGCAGACACTGTGGTACCGGACAGAATGACCAGTAAGCAAATGCCCGCAACCAATATGTTCTTCATTACAATTGCCTCCTTTCAGGTGATTCAACTCTAATAAATGCGTCCCTGTGCAATTTAGGGGCAGTAAGATAAGTCGAAGATTAACAAGGATACAAACTTTTTATTTCCAGAAATTTCTATCCATAGAGGGACGATGTTCTTACCACATTCGATCGGTGACAAGTAGCGATATGTGATCTCAGTCACCAACTGCCGTCGTCTTCTCATCGGGCTGACTAATAGTTGGGATGCCAGGCTTACGGGAAAAATTCGGGATGGAGTTGGAAACATAGTTAAAACAACAATTAATAAATCTGAGCGTCATCCCAGAACAAGACACTTGGAATCCTGTGCTGGTGTCAATAGTATTGTCGATAGAGTGGAATACTAGTCCGCCGGCACATTTCCATTTGTTGCAAATGTGCAAATAAAACCGGCGCCCTCCTGCGGGGGGCGCCGGATCTTAGAAGTGTATGCATGCTTGGATCAGGCGCTACCCCTACTTGTGGTGTCAGTCCTCATAACAACCACCTCCTTTCGATTTATGCGCTCAGGATACGCGTGCGTCCAACGCAGAATTTTGTCGACCAATCAACAAGTGAGCCTATTCTCGGCTCACATATCTACACGGACGCGGATGCGCCGATTGTGTCCTGACTTCATACGTGTCTCGCGGTATCTACTCAATTGTATCCAAAAGCCTGTTTACGATTTCTAATGACCCATCCGGTGCTACCACGGCATCATAGGCATCTATAAACTGGCTATGCAGGTTTGAGTCGCAGAGGAATCCGATGCTGATGGTGTTGGCGTATGATGTTACCTGCTTCATTCGAACATCTTCCACAGTATCACCCAGGAGGAGCAGGTTTGGCCGGTCGGAGGTAGCTTTTGAAAAGGTTCCGGACCTGGCAACGTACGATGTCTTATTCAGTGTGTGAATCAACGGTCGGTTGTGATCTGTAGCGATTCCCAGCTGATTCATAGACAGGGCATTGGCCGAAATGTGGAGGTTCGGTGTGTTCGCACCGTGCAAACGCAACTGCGCTTCTATGACGTTCGCGATGCCGGCTGAGAGGACGAGAACGGGTACACCATTCTTACTCAGGCGTTTAAGAAATGCCAACGCGCCTTCTCGCATGGTC
>JAKUPR010000118.1 GCA_022450585.1 Anaerolineales bacterium
CGGTTGTTGTGCACTTCTTACATGCCTACGCCAATCCTAAGCACGAACTTCGTGCGGCAGAAATACTGACCGAATTCTGGCCTAATGAGTATATCACTACCGGTCATTCGCTGCTCGCGGAAAGCAGAGAATTTGAGCGTGGGGTTACTGCGGCGGTGAATGCTTCAGTTCAGCCAATTCTGAAACGTTATATTACGCGGCTTGATGAGGAACTAGCAGCTGGGGGATATACTGGTGAATAACTGGTCATGAATGGTAATGGCGGTACTGTCTCAGCAAAACAGGTTGTTCGCGAGGCAGCGAAGACGGTTATGTCAGGGCCAGCATCCGGAGTCATCGCTGCGGCTTACACTGGGAGCGCCGCTGGCCGACCAAATTTGATTACATATGACATGGGTGGTACCTCGACAGATGTTGCACTCATTCGAGAGGGCGAGCCTTCGGTTTCGAATGAGATTGAACTTGAATATGCGATGCCAATCCATGTGCCTATGGTAGACGTAAGAACTATAGGGGCAGGAGGCGGCTCTATCGCAAAAGTAAATGATGCCGGTCTTCTAGAGGTAGGACCTCAGAGTGCAGGCGCAAACCCGGGGCCTATTTGCTATGGGCTGGGTGGAAGTGAACCAACGATTTCAGATGCTAATCTGTTACTTGGGCGCCTGGATGTAAATAAGCTCAAATCAGTTTCAGAAACAGTTGATTTAGATCATATCCGCGCCATTTTTCAAAAAAAATTGGGGGACCCATTGAACGTGGATTCGGAAACAGCTGCTGCTGCCGTGCTGCAGGTTGCGATAACACGTATGGCTGGTGCAACACGCATGGTATCGGTATCACTGGGAGAGGATCCTCGCGACTTTTCCCTATTTGCTTTCGGTGGAGCCGGACCCATGCATGCTTCGGCGTTGGCACGTGAACTTGGCATTCCAGAGGTTTTAGTGCCAGCTCGTCCTGGTATAACAAATGCACTTGGCTGTATCGTTGCAGATCTCAAGCATGATTTCGTGCGCACGATCAATAGTCCGCTCAATCTTGCTGATATGCAAGAGATAGCGGCTATACTGAAGGCTCAACGTGATGAGGGATTAGAATTGATCCGACAGGAACCCGTTTCCATCGAAGAAACTAGGGTAACACATTCGCTCGATATGCAGTTTGTTGGACAGACGCATATCTTACAGGTCTCACTCCCTAAAGATCAGATTAACCGCGAGTCAATCCAGTTAGCATTTGATGAGGCTTATTTCGGGCGATTCAGAGTTAGGCTCCCAGAAATCCGAGCCCAAATCGTTAATATTAAAACCACAGTTACCGGGCGCCGGGCCAGCATTTGTCTCGATGGGCTCATTGATCCGGCTGGCCGTGCCCGTAGTCTAACGAAGGCGCAAATTGGGACGCGGCCAGTTTGGTTTAATGGTTGTTGGCAAGACACACAAGTTTTCGACCGGGAGGCATTGCCGCTTGATGCGAAAATCAAGGGGCCAGCAGTTCTGGAACAGATGGATACAGTGGTTTTGATAGAGCCGGGTGATGAGGCTGTCTCGGACAAGGATGGTAATATTCTGGTAACTCTTGGAGCGGCGGAATGAGCCTTGATCCAATAACCCTCACTGTTATTCAGGCCGGCCTGCAACAGGTCTGTGATGAGATGGATCTGAGCTTTTCACGGGCAGCTTTTTCTCCTGTGATAGCAGAGGCCAATGATCGATCTGACGGTATTTACGCTGCATTGGATGGATCTTTAATTGCTCAGGGAGCAGAGGGGCTCCCCGTTTTTGTTGGAACTATGCAATACTCCACAGCGGAGTTAATTAGGCTGATTGCAAATGGCAGCACTAGCCCGCCAGAGCCAAACGATATTTATATCGTTAACGATCCCTATTTGGGAGGCACTCATCTTATGGATGTGCGTTTTGTGCGTCCATATTACCGCAAAGGAAAACTTTGGTGTTGGTTGTCAAATACCGGCCATTGGCCCGATACTGGCGGTTCTGTCCCCGGTGGGTTTTCGGCATCTGCGACTGCAGTGGAGCAGGAAGGTCTGCGCCTGCCGCCAGTTAAGCTTTTCAAAAAAGGTGAGTTGGACCAGGAGATCTATTCAATAATCTGCTCTAATATTCGTGTAGCCGACCA
>JAKUPR010000119.1 GCA_022450585.1 Anaerolineales bacterium
GTGCTTACTGTCATAAGCCGCACTTGTCTTTGGTGATTCAGTTTCTGTTCCACACCCCACTACCAGTACCAGTACCATTCCAATCAGGCGTTTCATGCAAGTCTCCTTTCCGCAACATTATAACGTCCACCTTTATTGCAATGATGTTACAAAAGTACGCGTATTTTGGAAGAGGCATGACCGCCACAAATCTTTTGATTGGCATCGAGGTCGCTAACATATGATATCGTCCTACGCGGCGATACTTTAGCTTTGGAAGACAGATAGTTACTTCTTTCCCTCCAAGAGGTTGTTGCCTATGTCACACTCGCGTCACGTACAGGGTCGTCGTACCCTCAAGCTGGAAGGTCCGTTCGAGAATCGGTGAAAAGCTCTGGTCAGCGGTAGTTTCACATGAAGAACCAAACGGGAGTTTCCTATCGAATGATCTCTCAGTTATCCACCTTATCTGCAGTTTTCAATTGCGGCACTTAGGGCTCCATTCACCGGTCATTCACTATTATTCAGAGACGTTGTTGCTATAGGGGGCATCGTAATTAAAAATGTCCCAGACCATTTTCCACGATCCATCGTTCTGTTTATGGCTCAATATAACCCACTTATATGTCTTGCTTTCAACCTTGTTTTCAGTGGTCTCAGTCGAGCTGCCTGTACCCCTCAATACTGCCCAGTCACCCATTGCCAACACTTCTACCACCGGTTCGCTCATTTCCATTTCGGAAGATGGCTGGTCACGGAACATCTCTTTATAACTTCCTAAAATGTTGACGTGCCCCTCCAGCACCGGGATCTCGGGTATCATATAGGTCGCATTTTCTGCATAAAGATCGGCGCAACCTTTCGCATCACGTGCCAAGCATGCTTTGACAAAACTGTCAAGCAGTTTTACCTGTCCGTCGTATACGGGACCGGACTGTACAAAGAACGGACTTTCTGACCCTCTGTTTGAGGCGACAAATCCTCCAACTACAATCCCTGCAAAAAACATCAGGGCACCCACCGATAAACGATTCATGGTTTACACTCCTCATTGTTTTTCAGACTATCAGGTCCATATCCTATGAGTTCCAAGTGCTTACTTCTCCGAATATTGTATCTCCCAGACCTATCGCAGTGTTGTTAGAAAAATCATGAGGAGTTTGGAAGAGGGCAGGGCGGTTGCGAGACGTGAGTTACTTACTGGAGAATCTTGCCATGTCGGGATCTGTTAGATATTCCGATAGAATCAGGTATGGCATTTTGGCTATGCCTTACGCGAAGGGACGTGGGATCGCTTGATGGTATTTATTAAGGTAAACGGCAGGCTTGGATTTCGCCTTGGTCAAGAAAGGGGAGATATTGATGCGGATTTGTTTGTTCATCTCTGCTGTGCTTTTGGGCGGAATGTTTTCCGCAAATAAATTGTTGGCGGATTGGCCTCAGTTTAGAGGCCCCGTCGGCAATGGGTATCTCGGAAAATTAACTCACCCAGCTCAGTGGTCGATGAAAGAGAATCTAGCATGGATTCAGTCTATTCCCGGTGGAGGATGGTCTTCGCCAATCATAGTTGGGAATCGCGTGTTTGTCACAACGACAGTCGATTCCAAGAACACCAAACCACTTGGGCATGCCGGAGGCGTTCGCAATATGCGAGGCAAGAAACCGACAGAGCCATTCGATTTCCAACTTATCTGTCTTAGTCTGCAAGATGGTTCCGTCAAGTGGAAAATAAGCTTAGCGCGGGAGCAACCCAAGTATGCCATCCATCCATCCAATACTTATGCAACAGAATCTCCTGCCACTGATGGGAAGCATGTTTTCTGCTATTTTGCTGCGATCGGTAAAGTTGCGTCCGTAGACCTTGAAGGCAAATTGGTGTGGGACGTCAACTTGGGGGCTTTTCAAAGTGGTACTGGATTTGGAACGGGTAGTTCGCTCACACGGAGAGACGGTAATTTGTATATACAGTGCGATAATGACAAGAATTCATTTGTCGTGGCACTGGACGCGGCCACGGGTAAAGAGATATGGAAGAGAAAACGTTCATCGCGGACCAGCTGGGCGACTCCATTTATATGGAAACATGGAAAGCGTACGGATCTGGTTATTTGCGGCTCCGGC
>JAKUPR010000012.1 GCA_022450585.1 Anaerolineales bacterium
CATAGCTCAAGTACCCTACAAGTCCTCCCACCAGTCTCGGCAAGTTGGGAGGCGCCTTTGACCGATGTGGCGTTAGTGCTGCGCGCAGAATATTGAGAGGTTCCCCTTTTATTGTTTCTATTTTTGCTAGGGATCGACCTGAGTGATGGTATACGTTTTTCCCGCGCACCACATAGGCTGCGCGCGGCTGCAGACCTATAAATGAATAACGTGCCATGTGCTCTCCACCTGTCACGCTTTCGAGCAAGAAAGAAGGTCCGCCGGCAGCTAATTTCAGGTAAGTGGAGACCGGGGTCTCCAGGTCGGCGACGATTTCACGCGTTATAGGGCGAAGGCAAGATGACTGTGGCTCATTGTCTATTTTTCTAAGCACAGACTCTTTTTCCTGATAATCGTTGCTCACACACAATTCTCCTAATGTAGACCCACTTTTCCCTAGTCTTATTTAAGCCTTAAACAAAAAACCCGCCGTCAGACGACGGGGGCCAGCAGCCAGTCTCACTCATTTGCAGGTACGGCCATTTACGGGATGTGGATGCCCGTAGGTGGCGATACCCTCAGCTATGGTAACGGTAGCGCTTCCGGCGGGGGATACTATGATGCGACAATGGTTTCCCACCGGCGCGGCGGGGAGGCCGCGCGCATCGGTTCACCCTGCGACTCGGAGGTCCATTCGGCACTCGCATCCGGGCAGGGATTCCAGCCGCGCCCCGCTCTCTAAGCCATCTGCGTGAGCTTACTACTCCTCTTCAGAGTCTTTATGAATTATTTGTGTAGATTGTGACGGTGTTTATACTTCAATTTGACCGTGTTGTCAACATGAGTTTTCCAACCCAGTTGCAATAAGTGCCAATTTCCGAGCGCGTGACCACTTCTTGATGGCAGCTTCACGTTGCATGGCTGCAGAGCGGTTGTTCTGGTTCTCGTAGAACACTAATTGGACTGGGCGACGAGAACGTGTGTAGCGGCCACCGCGGCCGGCGTTGTGGTCGATCAGCCGTCGTTGCAGATTAGTAGTCCAACCGGTGTACAGGCTGTTGTCACTGCAGCGGAGCATGTATACGAACGCGGATTTTGATACTTGGGGCATAAGTCAGGGTAGCATTGTTAACATCTTGAACAGCATGTCACGAGGTGGGCTAATGAAAATATCAAGAAAGCTGAAATTGAAAATCGACCCTGACATGATGAGGAGCATTAGGAGTATAGGTCCTTGGCGTTCAAAGCGTGCCACATTTCTCGCCCATTCAGCTGGCAGCAGTCCGATTATTATGCGGGATCCGTCCAGTGGAGCGACTGGCAGCAAGTTAAAAACAGCTAGAGTTATATTTAAAAAGATAAATATTTCCACTCCCCTTAATAGTGATTCTGATGATATGAGGCTAAGGCGGTAAGGAAAGGAGGCAAGACAAGCTAGCAGCAAATTTGAGAGCGGTCCTGCGGCAGCCACCAATGCCATTCCTGTGCGGGCGTCTGTACGGAAATATCGCGGGTCGACATTTACTGGTTTTCCCCATCCAAACCAGGCTATCACGATCATAATTGTTCCAAATGTATCGAGATGGCTGCGTGGGTCAAGTGTTAATCTTCCCTGTGATCTTGGTGTTGGGTCGCCTATCCAATCGGCAGTCACGGCGTGTGCGAACTCGTGTACAGTTATAGCTATTACTACTGCTGCGAGCGATGAAGCAACTATTATGGGAGGTGCTCCATTGATTAGCCAAATGAGCATTGTATTGTCCTCGGTGAGATGCTAGATTATATCAGGCAAATGGTAAGTTATAATCAGCGGTGGCAACCTATGGGACCTATGGATAACATGAATATTGAGCTTAATCAGCGTGTACGTCTGCGCAAAGCGCATCCGTGCGGGGGGTTTGAGTGGCGGGTTGTGCGTCTGGGAGCCGATATCGGCCTTGAGTGTGATACTTGTGGGCGGAGGGTACTGCTAACCCGCCGGGAATTGGCCAAGCGGATTCAACTAGTTTTAGATGTGGGTCCGACTACATGAGTCCTCGCGTAACTATATTGTTATCTGACACCGGGGGGGGACATCGCTCGGTGGCTGAGGCTGTACGTTCGGAATTGTTGATGCTCCAGTCTGGGTTGAGTGTTGAGTTAGTAGATGGATTGTTACGTTATGCGCCTTTTCCGCTCAACCGTCTTCCTGATTGGTACTCAAAAATTATAGCTTATGGAAAAGGGGTTTGGCGTTATGGTTATGCAATTACCGATAGCCGTTGGATTACGAGTCGACTTAATCAGGCTGCACGGCCGTATTTGCGCCCAGCCGTACGTAGATTATTGCGGTCGCATCCTGCCGAGGTTGTGGTTAGCACGCATCCTTTGTTGGTCGGAACTGTGCTCGATGAGTTGGGTGAGTGTTGCTCACGGTTTGTGACTGTGGTGACGGATTTGGTATCGGCGCACGCATGGTGGTTTGACCCCCGCGCAGCTCGGACACTGGTTCCAACCGGTGCAACATATAGGCGTGCTTTGGATTTTGGTATTGCTTCTGATCGGGTGCGAGTATGCGGTCTACCGGTTGGGCGTGCTTTCCATGATGGTATCGGAGATAAAATTGCTGCTTGTGCGAAATTGGGATGGAAACAAGATAAATTTACCGTATTGCTGTTAGGCGGTGCCGAGGGTATGGCGCCGTTGGAGAATATTGCGAGAGCATTGTGCGCAAGTTCTGTACCTCAGCAACTTGCCGTGGTCTGTGGTCGTAACGCGCGCCTGCGTGCGCAGTTGAAGGAGCTGCCATGGGGATTTCCTACCTATGTGTATGGATTCGAAGCAAATATGGCGGAACTTATGACAGCGTCCGATGTTGTGGTAACCAAAGCAGGTCCGTCCACGGTGATGGAAGCCCTGAACTGTGGTCGCCCATTGCTGCTCAGCAGCGCTATTCCTGGTCAAGAGGATGGGAATGTTCGTATGGTTGTTGAAGGAGGAGCTGGATGGTGGACCCCGCACCCATCGCACGTGCTTGAGCGGCTTCATAGGTTGCGAAAGTCTGGGAAGCTTGAACTTGATGATGCCGCAGATGCGACTCAAAAATTAGTTACTCCTGGGGCGGCCCATAACGTCGCCCGAGAAATAATTGCGTTGCTTTCCGAACTGGCGAGAACATGATTGCCTTTGCATCTAAGTCCAATATAACGGAGACTCTTCGGCCAGTAGACGTGCGTCGTGATCTGGCGGGTATTGCACGCTTGGTGGAGCTGTGCTTTGGAGATAAGTTAGATGAAAGTGGTCGTGCCGCAATCCACGAAATGAGGACATTAAGCCGTGCGGGTCCGTTACTGTGGTTGTTGCCGATATTTGCTGGCGGTGGTTTGTCTTGGCAGCATGGATTTGTATGTACTTATTCTGGTAATATTATTGGGAATGTAGGTGCTCAGCCGGCAGACGGACGAAAGGATGTGTGGCTGCTCGCAAACGTCGCAGTGCATCCCCACTGGCGTCGCAAAGGAATCGCACGTCAAATGGTCTAGGCATCGGTGGCGCGAGCGGTTGATGAAGGAGCAAGGTTCGTGGTTCTTCAGGTGGATGATGACCATACGGCCGCGATTACGCTTTACCAGCAACTCGGTTTTGAGACCCTTACAGTGCGCACTACTTGGCGGCGCAGTCCGACCAGTCTGTCGCAAGATGTGGCTGTGCCTCCGGGTTTTGAAGTACGGCCAGTAATGCATAGTGATTGGTCGTTGGAACATGCGCTCTTAAAGCAGTTTCGTCCGCACGGGTTGACTTGGACAGCACCATTTCAGGTGCGCCAACTGCATCCATCCGTTGGGCGCAGCCTCAGTCATTTCTTCAATGGGCGACGTGAGGAACGTTGGCTTATGTTTCGATCTGGTGAAGCTGTCGGATGGCTTTATGTGCTTCGCAGTGCGGGTGCGGCCGATCAAATTAGATGGATTGTAACGTCTAGGTTTCCGGAGTCACTTGATAGCGTGCTTCTGAGTTATGGTCTGGCTTGTCTAGGTCATCGTCGTCACGATGTTTGGGTCGAGCATCCAGCAGAAGATGATTATGCTTTGTTGCAGCATAATTTTAAGCCCGCTCGTACGTTGCGATGGATGCAGCTAAATCTCTTGGGTTTGTCTGGTAATCGGTGTTAGTGATAGTATATTAGCTGTTGGCAGATAAATGTTGCGTGGAAAAATTCTTTTTCTGTTACCTAAACTGGACTGTGATTATAATGAGTAGTCTATATGGAATATAGGGATTACTACAAAATTCTTGGTGTCTCGCGCTCTGCTAGCAACAAGGAAATAAAGAGAGCTTATCGTAAACTTGCTCGCAGATACCATCCGGATTTGCGGCCTGACGACAAATCGGCTGAACAGAAACTAAAGGCAATTAATGAGGCGTATGAAGTGTTAGGCGACGCGGAAAAGCGCTCAAAGTATGACCGATTGGGTGCCAGTTGGTATAACCATCAAGCGCGTGGGGGGCGTACTGCCGGTTTCGATTGGTCCAACTGGTCCTCAGGTGGTCATCCTGGTGCAGGCGGCATGAACTATGGTGATATTTTCGGTCAGGGTAGTGCTGGCGGGTTTTCCGATTTCTTCAATGCTATTTTTGGCGCTGCTGGCTCTGCAGGTGCTGCCGGTACCACAAGCAGGGTGGCGCCAAAGCCCATTATTCAAGAGGTTACCATTTCCTTAGCTGAGTCTGCGCAGGGGACAATGCGTAGACTAAAAAAAGGTAATCGCACTCTGGATGTGAAAATTCCGCCTGGAGCTAAGGATGGTACGCGTGTACGGATTTCCGGTGGCGGTCCTCTTGGTCCCAATGGTAAGCCTAGCGACCTCTATCTGAGGGTGCGATTGCAGGCCGACAAACGTTTTGAGCGTCGGGGAGACGACTTGTATCTAAAGTTGCCTGTGAACCTGTTTGTGGCCGTATTGGGTGGTGAAGTGAGAGTGCCTACTCTAAGTGGAGAGGTTTCTCTCTCGGTCCCGCCTGGCAGCCAGGGTGGGCAGACTATGAGGCTACGTGGCAAAGGTATGCCTAATCTAAAAAAACCGAGTGTGTACGGTGATCTTTACGTGCGTCTTCAGATTCAGATACCGGATAAATTGTCTCCGGAAGAAAAAGTGCTGTGGGAGCAGTTGATGGTTCTGAGGAAAGGTTAGATTTGCCGTTTGATCTAATTGGTAATGTTGTGCGCTGTTTCGTTGCTATATGCACAATAGCTCTTATGGTAACTGCTACAGGATGCAGTTTTGACTTGGTTGAGTTAAAGGATTTGTTGGGCCTCCAACCTACGTATGTGCCGACGCATATACCTGTGGCTTCACCCGTGCCGACTGATACACCTATGCTGGTTGAGCCGATCGTGATACCAGAGTCTACCTCTACGGGGGCTGCTGCCTTGGTTCTGGACCAATTCTCTATTGTGGCCGCCGAGGAAGCTGTGTTGGTGGGTCTCTATGAGAGAATTAACCCTGCAGTTGTTGCCATTACGGTGCGCTATGCAAGTGACGATATCGGTCAAGGTACTGGATTCTTGGTGGATTATCAAGGGCATATTGTGACAAATTATCATGTAGTAGCCAATGACGGTGAAATTGAAATCTCATTTTTTGGCGGCGAGAGAGTGCGTGCGGAGATGCTCGGCGGTGATGTCACTACTGATATAGCCGTACTACGGCCTGCAGGTCTTCCAGTCGAAGTCTCTCCAGTAGTGTTGGCGGATTCCGAGATGGTTCAGGTAGGCCAGCGTGTGGTGGCCATAGGCAGTCCATTTGGGCTGCAAGGAACTCTGACTAGTGGTATTGTGAGCGGCATAGGGCGCACTCTGTCCGCAGGCTCATTTCCTGGCTTGGATGTTAACGGAGCTAATAGCTTCTCTACCCCCGATGTCATACAGACTGATGCTGCTATCAACCCTGGAAATTCCGGTGGTCCGTTGATTAACTTAGATGGCGAGGTTATTGGTATGAACAAGGCTATCTATTCAGAAAGCGGTTTAAATTCGGGAGTGGGATTTGCCATAGCTTCGAACACGGTGCGTCGGCTTTTACCGGACCTGATTGAAAAGGGCGAATATCAGCATCCTTATCTCGGAATTCGGAGTCAGGAAGTCTTTGCGCTAGACGAGATGGAAGCATTGGGTCTGCCGCAGCAAGGTGGTGCTTACGTTGTCTGCGTGGACGCAAGTAGTCCAGCGGCTGCAGCAGGTCTCCGGGGTGGAAGTATGTCCCAGAGCTGTGAGGGGCTGAGGCCTGGGGGGGACTTGATTTTGTCTATTGACCGTCGACCAGTGCGTGGCTTTGATGATTTGCTTAGCTACCTAGTCCATCACACCCGAGCTGGGCAGATTGTCAAGCTGAAAGTACTGCGCGAAGGTGTAGAGATGGAGTTCCAAGTCACACTCGCCACCCGGCCTTAATGTGAACACATTCTTATCTCCGCATATTTGCATAGTGGTTGCATAGGATGTGTATTAAGGCGCAATCCAATCTATTTGTCCTGGTCGCGCTGGTGCCGTGCACATCTAGGATGTCAAGCACCTATACTCTGGGGAAGATTGGCGATGCGGTGCTCGCAGCTTGTTATACAACCGAGCGGTTGTGATACAATAGCTCTGCCATGGGCCGTGGTGCAACTGGCAGCACAGCGGACTTTGGATCCGTCGATCCTGGTTCGAGTCCAGGCGGCCCAGCTTAACACCCTACTTATCTGCATTTCTGATTGTGAACGACGACCCTCCGAGTAGTAACGAATTTTTCAGCCGAAGAACCATCGGCAAATATCGAGCGTTCAGTTGTCGCTACTGTGTATCCAAGATGTGGCGGTGGCGTATATGAGCACCGCACCTGTAATATTGGCCGCTGGTAAAGGTGTGCGTATGTGCTCAAGCCTGCCAAAAGTTTTGCATACTGTGGCTGGTAAGACCTTGGTTGAATATGCTGTTGATTTAGGTAGGACAGTTGGTGATGAATCTCCCTTGGTTGTAATTGGACACGGCGCGGAAGCCGTTCGTAAAGTTGTAGGCGATACTGCCCGCGTTGTAATGCAAGCAGATCAGAAAGGTACCGGTCATGCATTGATGCAAGCGGAGGCGGTGCTTCATGGCAATGCAGATCGTGTGTTAGTGTGGGCGGCTGATATGCCTCTTCTGAGTGCGAAGACACTTGAAGCTGTAGTAGCGCGACAGCTAGAAAATGACGGGCCTATTTCACTCGTTACCGCCGTTTCTGATCAGAAGCGTGGTTTTGGACGCTTGCTTCGTGCTGATGATGGCACATTGCAGGCAGTAGTTGAGCAGGTCGATGCCAATGAGCATCAGCTTTCCATTAGTGATTTGAACGTGGGCGTTTATTGTTTCGATGCGGATTGGCTGTGGCCGGAACTTTCCAAGCTACAGGTCTCTGCTTCCGGGGAATATTACCTTACTGATTTGGTAGCAGCTGCAGTGGCGCAGGGACGTTCGGTTCGTGATATTGTCGTGGATGATCCGGTTGAGATAATAGGCATAAACACACGTGTACATCTGGCCGAGGCTGAAGCTGTATTGCGCGAGCGCATCAATTATGGTTGGATGAACAAGGGGGTCACTGTACTTGATCCAGACAATACTTATATTGCCTCAAGTGTACGGATTGGTTCTGATACCATTGTGCTGCCAAACACGTATTTGTACGGTGAGACAAGAGTGGGGTCCTCTTGTACGATTGGTCCCAACAGTGTGGTGCGTGATTCTGTGATTGCAGATGGATGCCGAGTAGAGTGTTCCGTCTTGGAAAAGGCTACTTTGGAGGAGGGAGTCGATGTTGGACCCTTTGGGCATTTGCGTGAAGGGTCCTATTTGGCGCGTGGTGTGCATGTCGGTAATTTTGGTGAGGTGAAGAACTCATACCTGGGACCGCAGGTAAAAATGGGGCATTTTTCTTATGTTGGGGACGCGAGGGTTGGTGCACGAACGAATATCGGCGCGGGCACTATTACTTGCAATTATGGTGCTGACAAAAACAAACATCGTACTGTAATTGGTGAGGATGTTTTCATCGGGAGTGACACAATGATGGTTGCACCTATATGCATCGGAGCACGGTCTCGCACTGGTGCAGGATCGGTGGTTACCAAAGATGTACCCGCTGACAGTACTGCTGTGGGTGTGCCTGCGCGTATCATTAAGCGTGGGTCTGCAGAGGGGAATCAGGACGACGATGATTAATTTCCTCGGACTGGCTGGGCTGTTGATAGCTAATGGATTGGTTGCCACTACGCGTGCACTCTTCGCTAATGTGTCCAAGAATGGATTGGAACAAAATAGTGAGAATGGCGATGCCGGCGAGAGACTTGTGCGTCTCTTACTCGAAGATAGCATGCGTTTACAGCTAACATTGCGCCTTTTGCAGATGCTAATCTACTTACTAATTGCGGGCGAGATAGCGTGGCGGGTTGTTCCCAACCTATACCAAATAGGCGCGATTTTAATCACCTTGTTGGCTGTAGTGCTTACTTTGATTCTGGTCATCGTTGGTGAATTGGTGCCTCAATCCTTGGTGATGGGGGCGCCTATGCTCTGGGCTGTGCGCATCGCGCCGGTCATGTTTGCTCTTAAATGGATATGTGCACCAGCCACGCGCCTGGTTGAGTGGACTGCTGGCCGTCTTCGGGTTCCTCTCAGCGAGCGAGACCGTTTGCTGGTTACTCCAGATGAGATCAAAGATTTAGTGGATGCTGGGGAAGAGCGTGGGTCTATTGAGCAGGATGAGCGCCAGATGATTTATTCGGTCTTTCAGTTCAGTGATACGTTGGTCCGTGAGGTTATGATTCCGCGCATAGATGTTCTAGCGCTGGATGTCAAAACGAGATTGGCGGTGGCACATGAGGTGGTCGTAGAAAATGGTTTTAGCCGTATACCGGTTTACGAATTCTCAGTTGACAACGTTATTGGCTTGCTATATGCAAAAGATTTGCTTTCGGCGCAGCCAACTAGTGAGAATGACGAGGATTTACGAGATAGATTACGTACTCCGTTCTTTGTGCCGGAGACCAAGAAGATAGATGCCCTCCTGCCCGAATTGCAGGCGCAGCGAATGCACATGGCTATCGTGGTTGATGAATATGGTGGCATGGCTGGAGTGGTCACCTTGGAAGATCTAGTGGAAGAATTGATTGGTGAGGTTCAAGACGAACATGACCCAGAAGAAGAGGTGCCCTTCCGGCAGGTCGGCGAAAATGAATTTATGGTTTACGGTCGCGTCGACATTGATGACCTGAATCGCAAGCTTCAAATAGGAATTGACAGTGGTGAGGCTGATACTCTGGCTGGATTTATCTTCGGGAAACTTGGGCGTGTGCCTGATGTTGGCGAAGTGTTGGAAGTAGATGGACTTCATATGGAGGTACATCAGGTGGTCGAGCGTCAGATTAGATGGGTTCGCGTGTTGTGCCAGAGTGAGATCTCATCTGGCTCGAATATGGTGGATGATTCCTGACATCTGTCACTAACGGATTTGTTACTCGCATATCTTCCTAAGGCTGTTTTGGTCTATCATCTGTGTGCAGCATTTCATTAGAGTTGTTATTCTGAAAAACTGAAACAAATTTGGCCTCCTTGAGTACTTAGCTAGGTATGATTTAGAGGCCTGAATGGTATAATGCGTGGATGGCGCACCCTCGGTCAATTCGTACCGAAGCAATTGTTCTTCGGCAGCAAGTCTTTGGCGAGGCCGATAGGATACTGACGCTGCTGACGCCGAATCGTGGCAAAGTGGCGGCAATTGCCAAAGGTGTTCGTCGCATATCAAGCCGCAAAGCTGGTCATCTTGATCTCTTTATGCGTGCTGATGTGCTGTTGTCTATAGGTCGAAATCTCGACATTATCAATCAGGCGCAGTCTATCGATTCTTTTCGTTTGTTGCGTGAGGATTTGTTGCGCTCTAGCTATGCTAGCTATTGTGTTGAGTTGCTTGACCGCTTTACTCCTGATGGAGAAACCAATCATGAACTATACAGACTTTTGGCTGACACTCTGTCGCGTGTAAATGGTAGCGATGATTTGGCGCTTACAGCGCGTTATTATGAACTCCATCTTCTTACAATAGTGGGATTTCGCCCAGAGTTAGAACATTGTCTAGGTGCAGGTGAGCTAGTCAAGCCTGAGGACCAGTATTTTGACTCTTTATCTGGTGGGGTGCTATGCCCGCGCTGTGGCAGCCAGCGTCCGGGAGCTCGTCCTATAAGTATGAGTGCTCTTAAAGTGATGCGATTCCTGCAGCGTAGTACATATGAAGATGTACATCACTTGCGTGTGCGCCCCAAGGTTGCTGCCGAGCTGGAAAGCATGCAGCGTCATTACATTACCGTGCAACTGGAAAGACAACTGAATTCGGTAGATTTTATGGAGCGTGTAAGTGAAAGTGATCTTAGTAAATTAGTCACAGAAACTCCTCTAACTATGTCAGCGAAAATCACAGCTGGTACCGAAAAAAGCAAACCGGTGGTGGAATGACGAATCCGCCAAGTTTTCAAGGTGCTATCCTGTTGCTAGAGCGTTTCTGGGCTGAACACGGTTGTCTCATCTGGCAGCCTTATAATCATCAGGTTGGTGCTGGTACGATGAATCCCGCGACTGCTCTTCGGGTACTTGGTCCGGAGCCGTGGAATGTAGCGTACGTAGAGCCGTCAGTACGTCCTGATGATGGTCGCTATGGCGAAAACCCCAACCGTTTGCAGCAGCACTACCAGTACCAGGTTGTCCTGAAACCCGCACCGGAAAATCCGCAGGAACTTTATCTAAATTCACTCACAGCCCTTGGAATCGACTCAGATTTGCATGACATACGCTTTGTGGAAGATAACTGGCAGCAGCCTGCAATTGGTGCATGGGGTCTAGGATGGGAAGTATGGCTTGACGGTCAGGAAATTACACAGTTCACCTATTTTCAGCAGGTGGGAGGTGTTACTCTAGATCCAGTAGCTGTAGAGTTGACCTATGGTCTTGAGCGAATCCTGATTGGTCTCCAGCGTGTAAAAGGTTTCCGCGACATTGAGTGGAGCAATGGTGTCACATACGGTGAGGTCAATCTTCAAGCTGAGCAGCAGCACAGTTGCTACTACTTTGAAGTGGCGGATGTTGAGCGCCTTCGCTCCCTTTACGATTTATACCAACTAGAAGCCGCGGAAGCGCTGCGAGCTGGGTTGTTGCTGCCTGCCTATGACTATGCTCTTAAGTGCTCTCATACGTTCAACGTGCTTGATGCGCGTGGTGCGATTGGTGTTACCGAGAGGGTACGCTTTTTTCGTGATATGCGTAAGTTGGTCCGGGAAGTTGCCCAAGCTTACGTTGAGGAGAGACGCGATTTAGGTTTTCCACTCCTGTCAGATAAGCAGTCCGCCGTGGTTCCTGTAAATACACTTGGTTTGCCGCAGTCCCCGGAAGGACCAGAGTCATATCTACTGGAAATTGGAGTTGAGGAATTGCCACCTGGGGACCTGGCAAGCGCGCTAGCGCAACTCCGGAAACATGTATCAAAATTATTGGTTGATTATCACCTTCCACATGGCGCGATTAATATCTGGGGAACTCCGAGGAGGCTGGTGGTCTTGGTTGAGGGTTTAGAATCTCGACAGACCAGTACTGAGAAGGTTGTGCGCGGTCCATCCGTTCGTCATGCTTTCGATGCTGACGGAAAGCCCACTCGTGCTGCCGAAGGATTTGCAAGAAGTCAGTCGTCAAAGGTTTCTGAACTTGAATGCAGAGAAATTGAGGGACGGGAATATGTGGTCGCGATTGTGCGTCAGGATGGTAGGCCGTTGCCTGAAGTGCTAGTCGAGATCGCACCTGCTATTTTGGATAGCTTGCGTTTTGATCGCAGTATGCGTTGGATTCCAGGCGTAGATTCCCTGGAATTTTCACGTCCAATACGTTGGATGCTTTCCCTATTGGGTAGCGAGCAGATACCATTCGAATATGCGGGATTGATGTCTGGCAACAAGACGCGTGGGCTTCGTACTGCGGGTGTATCGGACTTTGTAGTAAGCACGTCGGGTGCATATGAGACGCTGATGGCGCAGCACCTAGTGGTACTTGATCCCGCGGAACGACGTGGACGTGTAGCAGGTGATGCGCAGCAGTTGGCAAATGGGGTGGGCGGTGAAATCATTAGCGATTCTAAGTTGCTCACAGAAATTGCCAATTTGGTTGAGCACCCTGCTGCCTTTATTGGTGAATTTGATCCTGACTTTCTGCGTCTTCCGCAGCCAGTGCTTATTGAGGTAATGAAGAAGCAGCAGCGTTATTTTCCAGTAATGAGAGGTGATACGTTACTTCCTTATTTTGTAGGTGTGCGAAACGGTGTTGCTCAGAATCTTGAACTTGTCATAGAGGGTAATGAGCATGTGTTACGCGCGCGTTTTGCGGATGCTAGCTATTTTGTTCGTCAGGATAGCGAGCGTACTCTTACAGAGTTCCGCAGTGAACTCTCGCGTTTAACGTTTCAGGAACAGTTGGGGTCCATGTTGGAAAAATCTGAACGTGTCGAGAAATTGACAGGTACATTAGCGGTGCTTCTAGGACTGGATGAGGGCGACTGTAAGCATGCACTACGTGCATCACACTTGGCGAAGGCGGATCTTGCTACATCTATGGTGGTAGAGATGACCGCGCTGCAGGGTGTTATGGGGCGTGAGTATGCCTTGGCAACAGGGGAGTCCGAGGAGGTGGCTCGGGCTATAGAGGAGCACTATTGGCCTTTGGGTCCGGGTGCAAAATTGCCGCAGGAATTAATTAGCTTGGTAGTTGGTTTAGCAGACCGTTTGGATTCGCTCATTGGACTGTTCGCTGTCGGCATTGCACCTACAGGTGCTGCAGACCCTTTTGGACAGCGTCGTGCGGCACTTGGAATTATTCAGTTGCTTTTGGGGCGCGAGTTGGATTTTGACCTGCAGACGAGTTTGGAGAAGGCGGCTGCGCTTCAGTCAGTACCTGCGGAAGCAGCTGTAAACGAGGCGGCTGATTTTCTCGTCGGCCGGCTGCGTGGTGTATTGCGCGAGCGCGGCTATCGACCTGATATATTGGAGGCAGTGCTGATGGTACAGGGTGGGAACCCTTGGAGGGCCATGAAGTCCGCTGAACAGTTGAGTGTATGGGTTGCGCGCTCAGATTGGCAATCCATATTGGAGGCTTTCTCACGGTGCGCGCGCATTCTACCTGAGAAAGTAACTATTGGGCAGCCCGATCCTGACATCTTTGCAAATGACGCAGAGCGCGAATTGTGGTCTGCAGTGGAGGCTGCGCAGTTATCCCTTGCTGATCAACCGTTCGTCGACGACTTTTTGCTGGCTTTTACTAATATTATTCCGGCCATCACGCAATTTTTCGATGAGGTTTTGGTGATGGATGACGACTTATCTCTCCGCGCCAACCGATTAGCTCTCTTGAGGTGTCTGACTGGTCTTTCAAACGGTACTGTAGATCTTTCGAAACTAGAGGGCTTTTGATCATGTGCCTTGTTGTTAGGCATACAGTGCGGATTCAAAGAGAAGTGAAATGAAAGTTACCGAGGAGATAAAGTCTCGTGTTGACATCGTCGAGGTGGTCGGCGAGACGGTGAAACTGCGTCGGACGGGGAGCGCACACACAGGCTTCTGTCCATTCCACGATAACAAGAACACACCTGCATTTGTCGTATGGCCAGATACTGGTACTTGGAAGTGTTTTGGGGTCTGCAATGATGGAGGTGATGCTTTTAGTTTCTTGATGAAAAAGGAAGGTTGGGACTTTCGTGAGACTTTGGAGTATCTCGCGCGTCTTACCGGAGTCCAACTTGATCCGCCTAATCCGCAAAAAGATAAGCAGCTTAAGGAGCGCGCGCGTTTGTCGCAGCTGCTCAACATGGTTAGTGAATACTACCATCATCTTCTGTGCAATAGTTCTGTTGCTCAGGAAGCTCGCGAGCACCTGAAGGGTCGGGGTATTGTGAATGAAAGCTGGGATGATTTTGAACTGGGATATGCGTTGCCTGAGTGGGGTGCACTACGGCAGCATTGTTTCGAGCAAGGATACACCGATGATGATTTGGTCTACATCGGCATGTTAGTTAAGAAGGAAGATGGCAAAAGCTTCGACCGTTTCCGAAACCGTATTATGATTCCAATACGTGACCCAAAGGGACAAGTGGTTGGTTTTGGCGCGCGTGCTATAGATGTCGATGACGTACCGAAATTCATGAATTCTCCTCAAACTGAACTTTTTGATAAAGGGGCGTTGTTGTATGGTCTAGACCTTGCCAATTTAGCGATACGTGAGCATGGCACATCTGTCCTAGTTGAGGGTTACATGGATGTCATAGTTGCGCACCAGTCCGGCTTCTCCAATGTGGTCTCTGCTATGGGAACTGCGTTAAGCGAACAACAATTGCGGCTGCTGAAACGACATGCGGCTAGTGTTGTGCTAGCACTTGACCCAGATGTGGCCGGAGACCGTGCTACTCTTCGAAGTCTGAGTGTGGCTCGTGATACTTTTGACCGCAAGGTATCTCCGGCATTTAATCCACGAGGGCTACTCGTCAATGAGGGTGCGTTGCAGGTAGACATTAGTGTGGCAAATTTGCCGGCTGGAATGGACCCTGATGAGGTTATTATTGATGACCCGGAACAATGGCGCTTATTGATTCGTGATGCTCAACCGGTGGTTGATTACATCATGGGTGTATTTACGGTTGGGCGTGACCTGTCTGATTCGAAAACCAAGGCTGAAATAATTGATGATATTATGCCAATTATCTCGGATGTCAGTCATCCAGTTGAACGGGCGGATTACCTACAGAAACTGGCAAGGTTGCTACAGGTGGATGAGAGATTGCTGCAGGGTTATAGGCCGCGCAGTAGGGGCGGAAGAGTGAGGTCATCTATAGCAGATTTGCCTCCGAAGAGTCAATCTGTATCTAGTTCAGATCAGCTGGAAACTTACGTGCTTGCTGCTCTGCTGAGGCATCCTGAATTGTTGGTTCGCATTGATCGCGCTCTGCGTGAAGCGAATGCGGAAACGTTGTCACCACAGGACTTCTCCGAATCTGAGTTTCAAAATCTTTTCATCCAGCTGCATCGCAGTTTACATCAAGCAGAGAGAAATCCCTCTGAATTCCTGCGTAGTGAAGTTGGGCCTGGGTTGACGGAGTGTTGGGAGGTGCTCTGGGAGCAGGGCGATAAATTATGGGTCAATGATGAGCGTCGTGGGAAAGATATTGTCAATGCTGCCATAAGATTACGTCTTCGAAACTTGTCTGAATCTCTGCAGGAACTGCAAGTTTTAGGCGATGCTGCTGCTGAACAGGGCGAAACTAAACAGGAGAAACTGTATCAGAAGTTGACTCTGCAGCATACTCGTGCACTTCGTGGTTTGCAGCGCTTCTTGTGGCAGTACTCACACTCCTCTAATATTGTGGAAACTATGGACCTCTAGGTATGGAGTTGCCAACAGTAGATGGATGATTTTGTTGATAGCCAAGAAAAAGAAAACTGGCCAGAAGCTTCAATCAGAAAGGTTCTATCTAGCGCTGAGATGGTTGACCCAGCGGTGAAACCAATTGATTCGGCTCAAAAACTAAGTGTGAGTAGTGACCCAGTGCGTATGTATATGAAGGAAATTAGCCAGGTGGCACTCCTAAGCGTTGATCAGGAATTCTGGCTTTCTACCTGTGTGACTGGCGCGAGTTGGCTGCTGTCCTTACAAATTGATAGCATATCTCCTGCTCCGAGAGGTAAAGACCTGATGTTGCAGGTGTGGAATGAAACCGCAAAGATATGGAGAAAGTTGCGTGCTGATTGCGAGCGGATGAATAAGAAGCCAGTAGATTTTCGTAGTGTGGTGTTGGAGGCACATTGGCTTAGAAAGAATTGGGACATGAATGAGAAATCTTTTCTGCGCCAATGGTTAGACAATGGTAACTGGGGTGAGGATGATGATTGGAATAGATTGGCAAATAAAGCTTTGCGTGTTTTCACTGGTCTTTACCTGTTGCCAGAGGCGTTCCAGTTGGCCTTAGCGGAGCGCGTCAAGAATGTCAAAGTCGTTCCTCGAAGCGTTACTGTGGTGCACTGGTTTCCGTCGGAGGAGTCAATTCAGGAATCACTAGAGTGGGTTCAGCAACGGGGATCCGACGCCACGCGTACGCTTGTGCGTGCAAATCTACGCCTCGTTGTGAGTGTGGCCAAAAGTTACAACGGGCGAGGAATCTCCTTTCTTGATCTTATTCAGGAGGGCAATGTAGGTCTGTTGCGCTCTGTGAGCAAGTTTGATCCTGCACGTGGCTATAGATTTAGTACCTATGCTACTTGGTGGATTCGCCAAGCTATTGGCCGTGCAGTCGCTGAGTATGGCCGCACTATTCGTATCCCCGTACATATGATTGAAACCATCAGCCGAGCTAGGCGCGCCAGGCATGAATTAGTGCAGCATTATGCACGCGAGCCGTCTCACCAAGAAGTTGCGTTACATATGGGTATGCTAGCCCCTGAAGATCGGGCGGATATCGAAAAGGCCAATGCGGACGGGAGCTCACTGACTTTAGATTTAGAGCGCAAGCTTCAGCGAGCTGGCGAACGTGTTGGTGAAATTGCTCGATTTAGCCAAGAGCCTATGTCGCTTGAGTTGCCGGTCAGCGGAGATTCTGACGCCTTGTTAGGTGACTTTGTTCAGGATGAGCTCGTTCCTGGACCAGTAGCCGCATCTGATTCTAGTATGTTGCGCAACTACATACGTGATGCTCTCGGTGGTCTAAATGATCGTGAACGGAAAGTGATTGAATTGCGTTTTGGTCTGGTAGATGGGCGTGATCATACTCTTGCTGAGGTAGGCGCACGATTCAAATTGACTCGTGAACGTATCCGACAGATAGAATCAAAAGCATTACGTAAGTTACGCTCTCCGGTGCACAGTGGATCTTTGAGAGATTACCTGGGATGATCGGAGTGTACATATTTTTGTTGACGCTTGGCGTAGCGTGTGATAAACTCCGATTTACGATTGTGACAAACCCCACAATGCAATATCATATCGGCGAATCCGATGATGTCTAACCGTAGTCTACCCAAGTGTGGACTTAATTAGTAGATGCTACTACAGGAACTGCTGCGCGATTATCTGCCTATTGCAATTCTGTTGTTCGTGGCCACCGGGATGGCGTTTGCTATGGTTGCATTAGGTCATCTTTTTGGCCCACGTCGTGATGGCAAGGCCAAGCTCATGCCTTATGAGTCCGGTATGACTCCAATTGGAAGTGCTGTCCGTCGCATGCCTGTTCGGTATTATCTGATTGCGGTTTTGTTTGTACTTTTTGATATCGAAGTTATCTTCTTGCTACCTTGGGCGGTGGTGTTAAGGAAACTCGGATTGTTTGGTCTTATTGAAATGTTAGTGTTCGTCACCATTTTATTGGTGGGTTATATCTACGTGTGGAAGAAAGGAGCACTGGAATGGGAATAAGTTCTACATATCAATCTCGTACGTCTTGCGGCCCAGGAGTGTTGTCGTAACGATGGGCGCAGAACAGAAGCTCGGTAATTTGGGCATTGTGACAACCACGTTGGAATCCTTGGTCAATTGGGGCCGTACCGGTGCTATGTGGCCTATGCTATTTGGGCTGGCCTGTTGTGCTATGGAGATGATTGCCACTCAGGCGGCAAACTATGATGTCAGTCGTTTTGGTATGGAGCTGATGCGAGCGTCACCGCGTCAGAGCGACTTGATGATCGTGGCTGGCAGGGTAAGTCGCAAAATGGCTCCAGTGTTACGCAGGTTGTACGACCAGATGCCCGAGCCTAAATGGGTGTTAGCAATGGGTGATTGCGCTTCGTGTAGTGGTGTGTTCAACAACTATGCTCTAGTGCAGGGCGTGGATGAAGTCGTTCCAGTGGATGTGTACGTGGCTGGCTGTCCTCCACGACCTGAAGCGCTGATAGATGGCATCATGAAGCTACATGAGAAAGTTCGTGGTGAAAGTATCACACACTGGGCTTGATGATGAAATGAGCCACATTGAAACTACGATAGCTGTTCTTCGGGCAAAATATCCCGATGATATTCAAGAGTTAGAGTCATTTCGTGGGGAGTTCACTATTGTTGTTGAAGCCACTGCGCTATTCGATATCTGCAAACTGCTGCGACATGATCCTGATCTAGATTATTCGTTTCTCGTGGACCTAGCAGCGGTAGACTATTACCCACGGCAACCGCGCTTTGGGGTTTCCTATTTATTGCATGCTATTAAACAAAATGTGCGCCTGAGGCTAAAAGTACTAATTTCAGGTCAGTCTCCTACATTGTCTAGCGTTACCGATATTTGGTCATCAGCCGAGTGGCCTGAGAGGGAGGCGTTTGATTTGATGGGAATTCAATTTACTGGTCATCCGGACCTGCGGCGTATTTTGATGCCAGCGGATTGGGAAGGCCATCCTCTGCGTAAGGACCACGCCCTCGGTTATGAGGAAGTGCAGTTTTCGTTTAACTGGCGGGAAATTGACCGTCGTAAGGAATATCCTCAGGAATGATCCGGATATGAGTCAAGTGCAAGAATTCGCAGGCACTGTAGAAGAGTTGAAGACGCTGTTTAGCGATCGCGCTGTGAGTGGCGAGACCATGGTGCTGAATCTGGGGCCGCAGCATCCCAGCACTCACGGGGTGTTGCGCCTGATGTTGGAGTTGGATGGAGAAGAGGTGGTTCGCTGTCTTCCGGACATAGGTTTTTTGCACACCGGCATCGAAAAAAACATGGAAGCAAAGACCTACCTGAAGGCTCTGGTGATGACTGACCGCATGGATTATCTCAATCCACTAGGCAACAACCTTACATATTGCCTTGCGGTGGAGAAGCTGTGTGGCATCGAGGTCCCCAATCGTGCGCAGGTGATTCGCGTCCTTTGCGCCGAGTTGCAACGTATCTCTTCCCATTTGGTGTGGCTGGGAACCTCAGCCATGGATTTGAACGCTAGCAGTATTCTTATATATTGTTTCCGTGATCGCGAGTTATTGCTGGACATTTTTGAATTGATTGGTGGGCAGCGTATGATGACCTCATATATTCGTCCAGGTGGCGTGTGGCGTGATTTGCCAGATGAATTTTTCCCGGCCGTCAATGACTTTTTGGAGTATCTTCCGGAAAAACTAGCTGACTACGAACGTTTGCTGACCCGCAACCCGCTGTTCCTTCGCCGCACTAAGGATGTTGGTATTGTTGATGCAGATGATGCTCTTGAACGAGGACTGACAGGCGCTTCGTTGCGCGGATCGGGGGTTAATTACGACGTGCGTCGGGCGATGCCCTACTGTGGGTACGAGCAATACGATTTTGATGTTCCTCTAGGGAACGGGTGTGATGTGTATTCTCGTTATAGAGTGCGCATGCAGGAATTCCATCAGTCAATGAGCATCATACGTCAGGCTATTTCACGGTTGGAGCCTGGTCCGGTTATGACAGATGACCGGCGCTTCGCGCCGCCCCCGCGCTCTGAACTAGGGCGCAGCATGGAGGCGGTGATACATCATTTTAAGTACTGGACAGAAGGTTTTTCAGGTCCGGAAGGTGAGGTTTATGTTGCTACAGAGTCGCCCAGGGGTGAACTAGGTTGCTATTTGGTCGGAGATGGTGGTGCCCAGCCAGCGAGGGTTCATTTTCGGACTCCGTCCTTCCATAATTTGCAATCACTACCGCGCATGGCAGAAGGCTATCTAGTGGCTGATTTGGTGGCTATGATTGGGTCAATCGACATCGTACTAGGAGATGTGGACCGGTGACTCCAAAGGAAATGGTGGTGACGCTGCGTGACAGATATGCGGACGAAATTGAGACCATCTTAGAGCGCTACCCAGCGGAACAAAAGCGGTCGGCGGTGATGCCATTGATTTTCATGGCGCAGCGTGAGGAGGGCTATATAACGGGCTCTGCAATAGACGAAATAGCAGAGTTGCTTGACATTGCTTCCACGCAAGTAGTGTCTATCGTGGGATTTTACACTCTCTTTTATGCGAATCCTGGTGGGATGCATCGTATTCAGATATGCACAGATTTACCTTGTGCTTTGCGCGGTGCGGATGAATTCGCAGAGCAAGTCTGCGAAAACCTAGGCGTTAAACTTGGCGAGACGACGGATGACGGACAATTTACAGTGGAGGCTGTGATGTGTCTGGCTGCGTGCGATAAAGCACCGATGTTTCAAGTCCAGAACAGCTCTGGCCTTACTTACTACGAATGCCAGAGTGCGGATGATGTTAACGTACTGGTTAAGGAACTACGCACTTCACCTGATGACCTTGATGAAACAGTATCTGGATGAGTGAGTTCCTGCTGCTTCGGCATCGCAATATTGGCGAAGAGGGCATCGCTGAGCTCGATGAATATCTGCGTCTGGGCGGATTTCAGGCCTTTAGGAAGGTAGTTACTCAGATGTCTCCACAGCAGGTCATTGATCTTGTTAAGGCTTCTGGCCTGCGTGGACGCGGAGGCGCTGGTTTCCCTACTGGCATTAAGTGGTCATTTCTTTCTGATAGATTTCCCCGTTACGTGGTTGCCAATTCAGATGAATCGGAGCCAGGAACTTTCAAGGATCGAGAGATTATGGAACGGAACCCGTTTCAGTTTCTTGAAGGGTTGATGATTTGTGCGTACGCCTCCCAGGCTCATGTGGCCTACAATTACTGTAGAGGAGAGTTCTGGCAGTTAGTAGATGAGTTGCAGAGTAAGGTGATACAGCTGCACGATCACGGTATGCTCGGCGATAGGATATTTGGCAGTGAGTTTTCTCTTCAGATTCACCATCATCTAGGCGCGGGCGCTTATATCTGTGGAGAAGAATCTGCGCTACTAGAATCAATAGAGGGTAAGCTGGGTCAGCCGCGGTTGAAGCCACCATTCCCGGCTGACCGCGGGCTTTATCAGCAACCAACAGTTGTGAACAATACCGAGACCTTGGCTAACGTTCCTTTGATCATTGAACGAGGTGCAGAATGGTACCGTTCAATTGGAGTCGAGAAGAGCTGTGGGCCGAAGATTATGTGCCTGTCCGGTCATGCAAAGAATCCCGGTAATTACGAAGTCCCGCTTGGTACAACTTTCAGAGAGCTGATTTTTGATTTGGCCGATGGTATTACTGGGGACAAGCGATTGAAGGCGATATTACCCTCGGGTGCATCTGCTCCAATACTTCCTGCCACCGATGTTGTATTGGATACTCCGCTTACCTATGAAGATGTCTCGCTAGTGGGTTCGCAGCTGGGATCAGCATCAATTATCCTGTTGGATGAAACTGTTGATGTGAGTTGGGCGGCCATGAAAACCACACGCTTTTTTAAGCATGAATCCTGCGGCAAATGCACGCCATGTAGAGAGGGGACTTACTGGATGGATAGGCTGCTGCATCGTATTAACAACGGTCAGGGTGATCATGAAGATGCGAATCTGTTGGGGGAGGTGGCGAAGCAAATAACCGGGAAATGCCTATGTCCACTTGGCGATTTCTCGACAAGTGCCGTGATATCAGGATTGGAGTTATTTCACGATGATTTTACCCAGCATGTGCGCAACGGTAATGGGTCTACCGTGGAACTTAGTGAATGAAAAGTTACTAGATGGCTGACCAAGTAACACTGAAGATTGATGGTGATGTTGTCAGTGTGCCTGCGGGTACTTTGATTGTTGATGCTGCTAAAAGTGTTAGCAATGATATCCCGGTTTTCTGTTATCACCCGAAACTGGATCCAGTTGGGATGTGCCGAATGTGTCTTGTGGAAGTGGGTACTCCATTGCGTGACCGTGAGAGCGGAGAGCCGGAATTAGATGAGCATGGCGATCAAAAAATTAACTGGATGCCTAAGCTCCAGACTGCTTGTACGGTACCGGTCTCCGCTGGAATGCGAGTACGTACTGCAACTCAACAGGTTACCCGTGCACGTAAGGATGTTGTTGAGTTCCTACTGACATCGCATCCATTGGATTGCCCTGTTTGTGACAAGGGCGGCGAGTGCCCTTTGCAAAATCTTACTATGAGTCATGGGAGTGGTGAATCACGTTATCTCTTCGACGAAAAAATACAGCTACAGAAACGCGTGCCTTTAGGTGAGCTTATTTTCCTTGACCGTGAACGTTGTATTCAGTGCGCGCGCTGCACACGTTTTCAAGATGAATTGGTAGGTGAGCCGGTCATAGGCTTTGATAAGCGTGGGCGTGCTCTTCAAATTGTTACCTTCTCCGAACCAGGTTTCGATAGTCATTTTTCAGGTAACACAACTGACATATGCCCAGTTGGTGCTCTTACCACTGCTGATTTCCGCTTTGGAGCGCGGCCATGGGAGATGCAGCATACGCCATCTATCTGTCCGCATTGCACCGTAGGATGCAATACGCACTTGAACACCCGTCGTTCTGGCATGGTCGGTGGGACTGTTATCAAGCGTGTGATGCCCAGGCAGAATGAAAAAGTTAACGAAATCTGGTTATGTGATAAAGGTCGTTTCGGACACCATTTCGCGGGCAGTTCGGATCGCTTGACAGTACCTTTGGTACGCAAGGATGGTCGCACAATTGAGCAAAGCTGGGAACATGTGCTGCCGTTGGTAGCTGCCAAGTTAGCAGCGGCGGATGGGGAAGTCGCCGGGATTGCAGGGGAGCGACTCTCTAATGAGGATTTATTCTGTTTCCAGACGCTTGTGGAAGGCTTGGGAGGACGGACGATGCAATGGCCGGGTCGCATGGGTGGTGGCGATTTGGTCCAGCAGGTCGGTGTGGGTGCGGGCACTGACCTAGCGCAGCTTGGTGCTGAAACTGTCATATTAGTGGTGGCGAGCGATTTGGCGGAGGAAGCGCCGTTATGGTGGTTTAAGGTTAGGCAGGCTGCTACTAAAGCGGGTGCAACTCTCAATAAACACCCCGCTAGTCTCGTTGTTGCTAACGCGCGTGATACTAAACTTGACCGTTATGCTAACCACATCGTGCGCTACAGTTATGGGGATGAGGTGCAGACTGTCCAAGCGCTCACACACGCTATTTCTGGTGATGGGGCGGGTATTGAGACAGGAATTGATGCGCAGCACAACCCTCTACTCTCGGAAGTCGCGCGCGCGATTGAGGCGGCGGAGAACATGATAATTATCTATGGCAGTGAGGGATTGGATTTTTCCGGATCAGGCGCATTGGCGCAAGCCTGCGCCAATCTACTAATTGCTAGCGGACATGTGGGAGGCGTTGGCAACGGGCTGCTGCCAGTCTGGCCAAGCAACAATACTCAGGGGGCATGGGACATGGGCGTGAGGCCTGCAGGTATGTCCGTGTCTGAATTCACATCTGGGGCGAAGGTTGTGTTGTTGGCAGGAGCTGACCCGGTAGGAGATGGAGAATCGTTACCTGAGGATGCATTTGTGGTGATTAGCGAACTTTTTAAAACTGATACTGCCAGTCGTGCTGACGTGGTGCTGCCAGCGCAGGCATTTGTCGAGCGCGAGGGTAGTTATACTAGCGGAGACCGTCGCGTGCAGAGATTCTATCCTGCGTTACCTGCACTTGGGGATGCGATGCCCGATTGGAATATTTTCGTGCGGTTGACTGCGCTACTTGGTCTGGGTACTGTCCCGGCGGGCGCTGGGGCAGTGATGCGCCAGATTGCGGCGGATGTTCCCCGCTATGACGGTATTTCCTATGAGAGGCTGGCGGATGTGGAGGAACAATGGCCGCATGTCGGCGGGCGTGATAGTTATTATGGCGGCACTGCGTTTGAGAACTCTGCTGGTCTGGGATTGCAAACTCCGACGCTGGCAGAAATGGGACATCAGGTGCAGCCTGGCAATGTGGAGCCACCTTCTGTGGAATCTGGAGAGTTTCTGGTCGTTCCAATCACTCTATTATATGATCGCGGAAGCATGCTTCTTCGCTCGAAAATCATGCATCAGCGCTTACCAGAGCCGTATATTGAATTGAATGTGGTGGATGCTGAACGAGCTGGCGTGGGCGCCGGAGATCGTGTTGCTCTCCGGGTAAATGGCCATGATTGGGAGATGGCAACCCGTGTCAGTACCAGTCCTCCTGAGGGAGTTATCCTGTTTCCGCGCAGCTTGGCTGGGCCGCTGCTGCCGCGTACCATGGTGGCGTCTTTGCGCAAATTAGAATCATGAGCCCAGTCATCGGTATTGTGATTGAAGCTATTATAAAAAGTGCGTTAATGGTTTTTGTGCTAGCGACTGCTTTCGCTTACTTAACTCTGGCCGAGCGAAAGATTGCGGCATTCGTGCAGGTTCGGAAGGGACCTAATAGGGTGGGTCCATGGGGTCTGATGCAGCCCGCTGCAGACGGCATTAAACTGCTCTTCAAGGAGGAAATGGTTCCAGCTGGAGCGGATAAAGTGCTGTTTTTCCTTGCGCCCATTCTTACCATGATACCGGCTATGGTTATCATGGCGGTTGTACCGATTGGGCCAGATGTAGAATTGTTTGGCCGCTCAATCCGTCTAGGGATCAGCGATTTGAACGTTGGAATGCTTTATATACTATCGGTGGCTTCGGTTGCGGTGTATGGAATCGTGCTTGCAGGTTGGTCATCTGCGAACAAATACTCGTTGTTGGGAGGACTACGTGCCTCTGCCCAGATGATCAGTTATGAGATTGCTCTTGGTCTCTCTATTATCGGACCGATTATCCTGGCTGGCACCATGAGCCTACAAGGGATCATTACAGCGCAGCAGCAATCCACCTGGTATGTCCTCTGGCAGCCTGTTGGGGCATTGGTTTTCTTTCTTGCCGGTTTAGCTGAGGTCAATCGTGCGCCCTTCGATATGCCGGAGGCAGAACAGGAGTTGACTGCGGGATACTTCACGGAATACTCTGGGATGAAATTCTCGCTATTCTTTATGGGGGAATATATCAAGATGGTGGCGGTGTGCGCGATTGCTACCACGCTTTTTCTGGGTGGGTATCTGGGGCCTTATGTGGAACAATTGCCATGGCTGGGGATACTATACTTCACCATTAAGACAACAGCCCTTCTGTTTTTGATGATTTGGATTCGCCTTACTCTACCACGATTGCGCTATGATCAGCTTATGGCATTTGGATGGAAAGTGCTGCTTCCATTAGCGCTAGCGAATGTGGTGGTTACGGCGACAGCAACTGTTTTGCTAGGTTAATATAGAGGACAAGCCTGATGGTTATTGAGATTATAAAGGGTCTAGGCACTACCTTCAAACATATTTTTCAACCATCTGTAACGGTGGAATATCCTGATGAGAAGCGCCCTGTACGACCAAGATTCAAGGGGCGACATGTTCTTAAGCGTTACGATAACGGGTTGGAGAAATGTATAGGCTGCGCGTTATGTGCTGCAGCTTGCCCAGCGGATGCAATCTTCGTGGAGTCTGACGAGAACAGGGATTCGTGGCGCTTCTCTCCTGGTGAGCGTTATGCCTCAGTGTATGAGATTAATATGCTGCGATGCATCTTTTGCGGTTATTGCGAAGATGCTTGTCCTACGGAGGCCATAGTGTTAGAGCATGATTATGAGCTTTCATATTATGATCGTGCGAGCGCAATCTACACCAAAGAGAAACTAATGGATCGCCTTGACGACTCTGGTACGGCTACGCCAATGCAAGTAGACCCAGGAGAGTTCGACCGAGCGATACCTGATATGCAAGATCCGGGCTAATTCCTCATGACTGCGGAATTAATTATTTTCGTCTTGCTGGCGGTGATAGCTGTTGCAGCCGCGCTGGGTATGTTGCTGAGTTCCAATGCTATTTATTCCGCACTTTTCTTAGTGGTTAACTTTGGTGTCGTAGCAACATTCTATTTGTTGCTGGGCGCTCCGTTTATAGCAATGGTTCAAGTGACGGTGTACGCAGGTGCGATTATGGTTCTGTTTCTTTTCGTAATAATGCTTCTCGGTGCGGAACGATTACGGCATCCCAACCAAGTATTAAGTTGGCAGCAGCCACTGGCAGTTGTGTTAGTTATGGCGTTGTTAGGCTTTGCGGGATACGTGGTGTCTATGCAGGGCTTGGCATCTCCTCCAGTGGATGTGGCAAATACTGTCAGTTATGGTAGCCCAGCTGCAATCGGTGAGCTTTTGTTCCGGGAATATCTTTTCCCATTTGAAGCGACTTCGCTACTTTTGTTGTCAGCAATGGTGGGAGTGGTTGTGCTAACGGCGGTGGATGCACGTCGTGGGGTCTCGAGAGGGGTCTCGAGAGATAGACGTTCATGATACCTACGACTTATTATCTGGCGCTTTCCGCGATTCTGTTTTCCATTGGGGTTATTGGGGTTTTAGTGCGGCGTAATGCGATTGTCATATTTATGTCGATTGAATTAATGCTTAATTCGGCCAACTTAGCATTTGTTGCCTTCGCACGTGAGTTTGGCACGTTGGATGGGCAGCTTATGGTATTTTTTGTTATGACTGTGGCTGCCGCAGAAGTAGCTGTGGGCCTGGCTCTTATCGTTGCTATTTTCCGTTCTAAGGCGTCGATAGACGTGGACGCAGTCAATCTATTGAAAGGTTAGCTAACCTTAGTGCTTGAGATTCTGCCCCTTATTCTTGTTTTTCCCTTGGCTGGTATGCTGCTAAATGCAGTCTTTAGCCGCTGGATGGATGAAACTTGGATTGCAATATTTGCCTGTGGTGCATCCGGGACTGCGTTTGTCATAGCCATTCTGCAGGCTATAGCTCTGTCCGGAAATCACTTTCATGTTGAAACTGTTCTGATAGCTGATTGGATTACTATTGGTAACCTCCATTTACCTTGGCAGATGAGGGTAGATACGCTTTCGTTGACCATGATGATGCTGGTCACCGGTGTCGGTACGCTTATACATATCTACGCTGTCGGTTATATGCGTGGCGATCCGCGCTTTGCGCGCTTTTTCATTTATCTGAACCTGTTCATTACAATGATGCTGGTGCTAGTGGCGGCAGATAATTATTTGATGCTGTTCGTTGGATGGGAGGGTGTGGGTTTGTGCTCTTATTTGCTGATCGGTTTCTGGTACGACAAAGGCGATAATGGCGTAGGTAATGCACGTGCTGGGCGCAAGGCTTTTGTGGTCAATAGGGTGGGTGACATGGGGTTCTTGATTGCCATGTTCCTGATGTTTGGTGCTGTGGGATCACTGAATTTTGACGATGTTCTCTACTTTTTCGAGCATAATGGTGTCGAGGTGGCTGGGCTGGCGACTGTGGTTACCCTACTGTTGTTGGTTGGTGCGGTTGGAAAGTCAGCCCAAATACCTCTATTTGTGTGGCTGCCTGATGCAATGGCTGGTCCTACACCCGTCTCGGCTCTGATTCATGCTGCGACCATGGTCACTGCTGGAATTTACATCATTGCCCGTTCTGCGCCTATTTTTGCTCTGGCCCCGGTTTCTCAGACGACAGTGGCTCTTGTGGGTGCGAGCACAGCCTTTATGGCTGGGACAATTGCGGTGACACAGTGGGATATCAAGCGTGTACTGGCCTATTCCACAATTAGCCAGCTGGGATTCATGGTGGCAGCGGTGGGTTTGGGAGGTTACGTGGCCGGGATGTTTCATTTGATCACACACGCCTTCTTTAAGGCACTTCTCTTCCTTGCTGCTGGGTCTGTGATTCATGGCGTGGAACATGGAGGACACCATACCCATGATCATTGCGATGCGCAGGATATGCGCAATATGGGCGGTCTTAGACATCGGATGCGCATTACTTTCTGGGTGTATTTGGTTGGGGCTGTGTCATTGGCGGGAGTATTTCCGTTTTCTGGGTTTTGGTCTAAGGATGAAATCTTGGCAGATGCTTGGAATGTAGGCGTAGTACAGGGGCACTGGCATGGCGTTGCTGTTTATGTCTTGTTGGTTCTAGCCGCAATCCTCACCGCTTTTTATATGACTCGCCAGATCGTTATGGTTTTCTTTGGTGAACCGCGTTCATCTGCAGCGGAACAAGCGATTGAGAATCCGCCCGTGATGACCACGCCGCTTATTGTCTTAGCCGTGCTATCGGTTGTGGGGGGCGCGCTAAATCTGCCTGGATGGCATACTCTAGGGCACTGGCTGGAGCATACGCACCATTTTTTCCATGGCCTAGATTTTAACCTTGGAGTGGCATTGGGTTCTACAGTCTTTGCGTTGTTGTCAATCTGGATTGGGACATTAGTGTATTATCGGCGTCCGTTGGAAAATGCGACCGCACCGGACCAGTTGGAAGGGGTGCTTGGACCGGTTTTTAGATTCTTGTATTGTAAATGGCATGTGGATGAATTGTATTCTAAGACGATAATGGCTTTGTATGAGTGGAAGGCGCGCTTTCTGGCGTTCCAGGTGGATTGGTACTTTTGGCATGATTTTGTACACGAGCAATTGATTGCATCTGCTTTTCGTGGTGTGACTGTAGTATTGTCTGGACCGGTTGACAAAGGTGTTATCAATCCTTTCTTCGATGGGATGGCGCAATTAGTACGTACTTTCGCCACACGAGTGCTGCGACCTCTCCAGACTGGCTATGTGCGGAACTATGCCCTAGGAGTTATGCTTGGGGTGATTATTGTGCTCGGGATGATTTTCGTGAACGAAGGTATGTGAATCGTGCGTCTTCTGTGGCTGTGCGCGACTGGAGATTGCGAGGGGAAAATTTATGGCTGAATTCTATCGTTATCTGACATCTACGCTAACTATGGTGACATTTTTTCCGTTGGTGGGTGTACTTGCTCTGTTGTTAATCAATAGAGAGCGCAAGGATATTATTCGTTGGGTAGCGCTTGGTGCGGCATTGCTCACCTTCGTCTTCTCCTTAGTGATGCTAGCACAATTCGATGCCAGCGACCCAGATTTGCAACTTATTGTGCGTGCGCCTTGGATAAGGATTGGCACCACTTGGAGCATTGAATATCATCTTGGATTGGATGGTTTGAGCGTGTTGCTGGTTTTGCTTACCACGTTGCTTACGCCCATTGCTATGTTCGCCTCCTGGACATCAATCCAGGAGCGTGTTAAAGAATATATGATTTTCTTTCTTCTACTTGAAGTGGGCATGACTGGTGTTTTTGTTGCACTTGATTTATTCCTTTTCTACATTTTCTGGGAATTCACTCTTGTGCCAATGTATTTCCTGATTGGAATATGGGGTGGTGAACGCCGAATCTATGCGGCCATCAAATTCTTTCTTTATACAATGGCTGGCTCCATACTAATGTTAGTAGCCGTACTGTGGCTCGGAACGGTGCAGGAGACTTTCTCCTATCCCGTCCTAGCAGCTATGGGCGGGATTCCGTTAGCTGCACAGCGCTGGCTATTCTTGGCCTTCGCTGCGGCTTTTGCAATCAAGGTACCCATGTGGCCGTTACATTCTTGGCTGCCAGATGCTCATGTAGAAGCACCCACCGCCGGATCTGTGATCTTGGCTGGGGTCTTGTTGAAACTCGGTACTTATGGTTTCCTGCGCTTTAATCTCGGCCTATTCCCTGAAGCCTCACGCTACTTTGCTCCTGCTATTGCCGTTCTCGCTGTGGTCGGAATCATCTACGGAGCAATAGTTTGCTATCCGCAGCGTGATGTGAAGAAGTTGGTCGCCTATTCCTCTGTAAGCCATCTTGGCTTTGTTATGCTTGGTTTGTTTGCGCTTAATGATCGTGGTATTCAAGGTGCCATTCTTCAGATGATTAACCACGGGATTTCCACCGGCGCGCTTTTCTTAATTGTAGGAATGATGTACGAGCGGCGCCACACGCGTGAATTGGATGAATTTGGCGGACTCTGGACAGTGATGCCGCGATACGGTACTGTGACGTTGATTGTGGTTCTGTCTTCAATGGGTTTGCCTGGATTGAATGGGTTTGTAGGAGAATTTGCCATTTTACTTGGCGCATTCGGGTCGCAGGTTCTGGGTTCCTATGCATATAGTATCTTTGCGGCCTCTGGCGTGATTCTGGCGGCGATATATATGCTGTGGATGTTTCAGAAAATGTTCTTGGGTTCGGTTACTAATCCGAAAAACGCAACGCTGAAGGACATGAACTGGCGTGAAACCGTGGTTCTTATCCCGTTAGTAGTTCTTATCTTTTGGATCGGTCTTTATCCGAGTCCGTTCTTTAATTTGATTGGTGCCTCCGTGCAACAACTTACTGCCGTTCTGGACACCAGCACTGCAATGGTGATGCACTAGTTGTAACTTTTCTCATAGTTTATACGCACTGGATAGTTGATGACGATCTCTAATCTCAATCTTGTAGGTACGCTCCCTCTCCTTTTTCTCTCCGCATGGGCTTGCGGGCTGCTGTTGGTGGACCTCTGGATTCCAGGGGACAGGAAGCATATGACCGGTTGGATGGCGCTGTCCGGGTTTGCGATAACATTCTTCTGGGTGTCTTCTAATCTTGGCCAGCGAGAGGAAGCTTTCGGTGGCATGTTGGCAATAGATGGTTTTTCCAATTTGCTCCATTTGGTTTTTCTGGGTAGCGGTATATTGGCAACTCTGCTAGCGCTAAATTATCTAAAGCAGCATGATATTGAGCGAGGAGAATTTTACCCGCTGATGCTCTTTTCTGTTGTGGGTATGATGATTATGTCCATGGCCAAGGACTTGATAGTGGTCTTTTTGGCGTTGGAAATGCTCTCAATTCCACTCTATGTGCTGGTAGGTTTTGCACGTACGCGGGCAGATTCGGAAGAGTCGGCCCTTAAATATTTTCTACTAGGGGCGTTCTCTTCTGCTTTTCAAGTATATGGGATTGCGTTAATTTATGGCGCTACACAGGCAACCGGGTTTGCAGCTATTGGGGATGCAGTTGCCATCTCCGGTGCTAGCCCGCTGCTGTTAGCGGGGATAGGATTAATGTTGGTGGGATTAGCGTTCAAAGTATCGGCAGTTCCACTACATATGTGGACTCCTGATGTGTATCAAGGTGCCCCGTCTGTTGTGACCGGCTTTATGTCAGTTGGAGCAAAGGCGGCAGGTTTTGCCGCTATAGTGCGAATCTTTTTTTCCGCATTTCATTCCCTTGCCGCTGACTGGGCCCCGGTGATTGTGCTATTTGCTGTCCTATCTACTGTGATTGGCAATGTGGCGGCCATATCACAAACTTCCATAAAGCGTATGTTAGCGTTTTCATCCATTGCTCATGCCGGTTATGTTTTTGTTGCCATTGTGCCCGGCGGCTATGGTGCCCTTTCTGATTTCGCCGCTAGTGCTGTGATTTTTTATCTAGCGGCGTATGGCCTGACGAATATTGGTGCGTGGTCAGTTGTGATTGCGGTGGATCATGCCGATGGTATGGGGAGCGACATCAGTAACTATGCAGGACTTGCTCGCAGGAGTCCTGGTTTGGCAGCGGCGATGACTCTGTTCATGCTGTCATTGACAGGATTACCACCTACTATGGGATTTGTTGCAAAGTTCTATGTTTTCCGTGCCGCTCTGGCGGCGGGATATACATGGTTAGTTGTGGTAGGTGTTGTAACGGTGCTGATATCTGCGTACTATTATTTGCGTGTCATTGTAGTGATGTGGATGAATTCTGGGGATGGTCAGGTTGTAACCCCGCGCGCGTTGAATTTCACTGTTGGCGTGACGGCGGCCGCAACATTAGTACTCGGGCTGCTTCCTGGTCCACTGATGGCCATAGTCGAGAGTTCGGTACGCGGTTTGTTCTAATTCAAAAAGTTTCTACAGGACATTCCCTGTACAGCGAGGGATTTTAGGTAGCTTGAATTAATCATCTGGGATTACAGTAATTTGTGTATCTTGTTTGATATGGAGCGGGCTGCTAGGCCTCGGTGGCTGATACGGTCTTTTTGCAACGGAGTTAACTCGGCCATAGTTTGTCTGTGTTCTGGTAAATAGAAAATGGGGTCATAACCGAAGCCATATCTACCGCGTGGTTGTAGTGCAATGACGCCAGGGCACACCCCTTCTGCTGTGACCATTGTCGGGAGACCCGGGATAGCCAGCGCCAACGCGCAGCGAAATTGTGCGCTGCGTGTTTCCCAGGCCTTTGTTTGCATTTCATTTAACAGCTGCTTCAACTGCTGGGACTGAGTTGCTTTTGGACCTCCGTAACGGGCTGTGTGGACCCCGGGACGGCCACCTAGGGCATCAACAGTCAGTCCTGAATCATCCGCAAGTGTAGGGAGGTCGGCTATACGGCAAATTTCTCGCGCTTTGAGCTCTGCATTCTCAGCAAAAGTAACGCCATTTTCAGCTATATTGCTAGTAATCTGTAGGTCGGTCAACGTGATCCATTGGATTTGTGACTTATGCAGTATCCGCTGGAATTCCAGCAGCTTGTGATGATTTTCTGTAGCTAGGACAATTTTCATAACGGCTCACCTCGAACGCTATTATTCACAATATATCTGGGTTGCGAATTGTAATACTGCCATATATAAGGGAAAATTGTCCAGAGAGTTGACTTTGTGGCGCCCACGTGATATACTTCGATTTGGGCTTCCCCGGGTGCAGAAAGGCAAGAGACCGCCCCTCCACAAAAACGAGATACCATGCTGGCGAATCCATACTCTGCAATGCTGAGGTTTAATGTTGGTCATGTTCTCAGTAAGAGCGTTGGTTTTATATCGGAGATACGTTTTTCGGCACAACAGGTGGATGTCTCTTCTGATTTGAAGCTTGTGCGTTTGCTAGGCGATGCTTGTCTCACCCGTACGCCGCCCGGAATATTATTTGAAGGTGAGCTTGATGTTGATCGTGAGATGCAGTGCGTGCGTTGTCTTTCGGAATATTTGCTACATTCCAAAGTTGTCATGTCTGAATTGTACACCTATCCACCTGATTCGGAATCTGAATGGACCATAGGAGAAGATTGTATGTTGAATGTTGCTCCACTGCTAAGAGAAATGCTCCTTGTGGAAGAACCAATGAAGAGTTTGTGTGGACCACATTGCAAGGGCCTTTGCCATTTCTGTGGCCAAGACTGGAATCTGGATAGATGTGCGTGTGTAGATGAAACCGTTGACGCGCGTTTCACGGTGCTGAGGAAGTTCTTAGAGGCTGATTAAGGGAGAGTTCAGATGCTTGAAACGGTGCTGGAAGAATCTTCAGAAATATTGACGGAGTTGGTAGACCGTGCTAGTGAGCTTGGTTATCTTACTACTCAAGACATATTGCAGCTATTTCCTCAGGCTGAGGAATCCCCTAATCTTCTAGACGAACTGTTTAACTTTCTATATGATGCCGGAGTTGACATTCAGCTTGATGAAGACGTTGCTGATGTGGCCGAACACGATGATCTTAAGGACAATGGTTACAAATTGGGATACGCGATGTTCGACCTTTCACAGATATCTGTTGATGACAGTGTTGGGTTGTATTTGAAAGAAATGGCAAGTGTACCGCTACTAAACACGGAAGAGGAAATAGACTTGGCCAAGCGTTATGAGCGTGGAAAGAAAGCCGCAGGTCGGCTAATCACCGGCGGACGTCTCTCTAGCAAGGGCCGGGAAAGTTTGCAGTCTGATGTCGAGGATGGGCGTCTCGCGCGCGCTCACATTATCAAGGCTAATACCCGTCTGGTGGTCTCAATCGCAAAGAAATATGTAAGTCAGGGTGTGCCATTTCTCGATTTGATTCAGGAAGGTAACTTAGGGTTAATGAAGGCAGTTGAAAAGTTCGATTACAGACGTGGTTTTCGGTTTAGTACGTATGCGACTTGGTGGATTCGGCAAACGATCACGCGTGCTGTTGCGGATCAGAGCCGTACAATTAGAGTGCCCGTGCACATGAATGATCGTATCCGTAATCTGTACAAAACGGCTCATATGCTGGAACAGCGTAATGGACGTCAGCCAACCCCAGAGGAGCTTGCGGAGGAATTGGACCTGGATCCAGATAAGGTCCGTTGGATGTTCAAGGTTTCGTGGCAGCCTATGTCTCTAGAGCAACCCGCTGGTGATGATGGTGAAACAGAGCTGGGCGCTTTTATTGAGGATGACACTTTGCCGCAGCCTGGAGAGGCAGCGCACGAGAATTTGCTGCAGACCAAAGTTGAAGAGGTGCTTGCAACGTTGTCGCCGCGTGAGGCGTGCATTCTGCGAATGCGTTTTGGATTGCCAAATGGTAAGGCGCATACTCTCGAGCAGGTCGGTCGTAAATTTGGTCTCACGCGTGAGCGTATCCGGCAGATTGAAGGGAGAGCGCTACGGCGCTTGCGGCATCCGCGTCGGGCACGTATGTTGCGGGAATACTCGAATTGATGTGCTTTGCGTGACGTAGCTTCGGTATTTCGGGCAAAGCAATTGAAGGTGGCCATGATAGAGTGATGACCATACTAGATGAAGGTGCGAAAGCTCCAGAGTTTGCACTGCCGGCCTCTAATGGGCAGACTGTCTCACTGAAAGACTATGTGGGAAAAAAGGTGGTAGTATTTTTTTATCCGCGGGATGATACTCCAGGATGTACTCGTGAAGTGTGCAGCTTCCGCGATTCTTACAATGATATTCAAGAGCAGGGAGCAATAATTTTGGGTGTTAGCGGCGATAGCATAAAGTCGCATGGTAGGTTTGTCTCTAAATATGACCTTCCTTTTCTGCTATTGTCAGACGATAACAAGCAGATGGCTATGGAGTATGGCGCCTGGGGGGAAAAGAAGAACTATGGGCGTACGTATATGGGAATGCGGCGTATAACCTATCTCATTGATGAGAGAGGCAAGATTACCAAGGTTTGGCCTAAGGTAAGACCAGACGAGCATGGCGAGGAAGTACTTGCTGCTATAAAGGGCGAGTAGTGTCTTTCCGTATTGTCTGACGAAGGTCGGGTTTTTAACTCGCGAAAAGGTCTATCCGCCAGACTTGAACGGCGGATTTTTTTATTCCTGAAAATAATTAGGTTATGTTGATGAACATTCTTGTAGCTGTTGCTTGGCCTTATGCAAACGCTGACATACATGTTGGCAACATTACTGGAGCTTACCTTCCGGCCGATATTTTTGCGCGTTATCATCGTCTGAAAGGTAACAGTGTGTTGATGGTTTCAGGTTCAGATGCGCACGGTACACCAATCACTGTGCGGGCTGATGCCGAGGGGAAGAGTGCGCAGCAGATATACGAGCATTACCATAATCGTTTTATAGAGTTGTTCCAGAAAATTGGCTTGACGTACGACCTGTTTACAACAACTCATTCCGAAAATCACTTTAAGGTGTCGCAAACAATTTTCGAGCGTTTACTTGAAAATGGGTATTTGTACCGGGATACGGAGGAGCAGTGGTATTCGCTTCAGGAGGAGAGATTCTTGCCTGATCGGTATGTGGAGGGTACGTGTTACCTGTGTGGGTACGACAATGCCCGCGGCGATCAGTGTGATGGTTGTGGAAACATGCTAGATGGCACGTTGCTAATAAATCCTAGGTCTAAAACCGGTAATCTCTCCTTGGAATTGCGCGCAACGGAGCATTTTTACCTGGATCTCTCTAAATTGACGCCTAATCTTCGCACATACCTTAATGATGCTAAGGAACACTGGCGACCCAATGTAATTAATTCTTCGCGTTATACGGTGGAAAAAACTGGACTGCGTGGTCGTGCGATTACACGTGACCTTGCTTGGGGTATACCTGTGCCGGTAGAAGGCTGGGAGGGAAAATGTTTATATGTTTGGTTTGAGGCTGTAATTGGATATTTATCAGCATCAATTGAATGGGCTAGCAACAAAGGAATACCAGCGGCTTGGCAGGACTGGTGGTATGGTTCTGACTCACGCAGCTACTATTTCATAGGCAAAGATAATATCCCTTTCCACGCAGTAATTTGGCCAGCAGAGCTGGCGGGTGTGGGTCGCCTTTTCGCGGATGACATTGGTGATAGTCTTAACCTTCCTTTTGATGTGCCCGCTAATGAATTTATGAATCTGGAGGGTCGAAAAATTTCAGGCAGTCGAAATTGGGCTGTCTGGGGCCTAGATGTGGTAGAGCGTTATGGACCTGATGCGGTTCGTTTTTATTTGACAATAAATATGCCGGAATCGAAAGACAGCGACTGGACTTGGTCTGAATTTCAGCAGCGTAACAATGATGAATTAGTGGCAACTTGGGGTAATCTTGCCAACCGTACATTGAGTTTTGCATACAAACATTTTGAGCAGCGTGTCCCATTCCCAATGGAACTTCGTGGGGACGATCTCTTGCTTCTGGAGACAATTTCTGATGGCTTTAATTCTGTTGGAGACTTGTTGGCTTCTGTAAAGCTGCGGGCAGCGTTGCAGGAATCCCTGAGACTTGCCGGTGAAGTAAACAAATATTTGGAGGAGCAAGCACCATGGTTCACTATAAAGACTGATCCAGCTGAGGCGGCAACCGCGGTGTACACTGCGCTGCGAGCGATTGATTCTTTGAAAACTCTTTTCTCTCCGTTTATCCCATTTAGCTCAGAAAGACTACACTCATTTCTTGGTTATGATGGAAAATTATTTGGAGATCAGGCTGTCCAGGATTATCGCGAAAATGGTCACTCTCATGTCGCATTGGTATATCGCAGTGAGGCTGCTACGGGATGTTGGAAGCCGAGTACCTTGGAGGCGGGCCAAGAGCTGCGTTCTCCATCGCCTCTCTTCCCGAAGTTAGATGATAATATCGTTGCAGAGGAGAAGGATCGGCTAGGGGAACCTAGAGTGTTGATGGAATCCTCTCGTGTTGCTTGGTTTGGCAAGAGAATAATCTTGCGGGCTTATTTCACGATCGGCTCCATGTACGCCGTCTATACCCCTGCCTGGCAAGCACCTGATGAGCCGGCGCACTACAATTACATACGTGGCGTGGTGGAGACCGGTAGATTGCCAGTGCTGCAAACTGGGGATTATGACCAATCATACCTCAGTCAGATAA
>JAKUPR010000120.1 GCA_022450585.1 Anaerolineales bacterium
AAACTCGCTATCTAAATGACTTAGTCCCAACAATCCATCGCACAGCGGAATAACGTTCGCCTGAGGTAACCCGAGACAACTCATGGAGTGTCCAAGAAGGGAATACCGTCGCAGCACCTTGCTCGATAGCACCTATGACAGGCTGATCAGTTTCATAACAACTTAGAATGCCCCCTTCATAAGCGCTTAAAGGTGACAGTGACATAGAGACCGTGATTTTCGGTTTAGTTGGTAAAACATGTCCCCAATCAATATGAGCCTCTAATTGTCTGTCACTTGCTGCGTACTTATTTATATGGATTTCTGACACGCTCTCAATTTCAAAACCGTAATACTTGTTGTTGTAATACTCTGCAACGTCGTAAAACTTTTGGAACACAAAAGGGAATTGATCATATTGCAGACTAAGAGACTGTCTCAGGTTGTAACCACATTGACCGTGGAACTCTTCTAACCCCTCTGTTTCTGCGTAACGGCAAACACCAGGAGGACAACAATTTTGAAACTCAATGTTTTTTTTCTTATTAACTGACTCAATAATTTCGTTGCACTCCCCAGGTGAAAATATTGGTTCCGTTACAAAAACACTAGACATAAGAACTCCCACCAAGAAGCCACCCAACAGCAGACCATCTCTCACCTGCCGTTACCTCTTGGACTGAATGCAATGTCCACGAAGGAAACAAAGTGATAGAACCCTGCGTCATATCAGCCATCCAAGGCCGAGGACCATCATGCAGAATCAACTCCCCACCTTCATAACTCGCAGGCGGCGATAATTGAATAGAAAAGGACAATTTCCTTTTATTATGAGTGCCACCCCAGTCGGTGTGCGCTTGTTGGAAACCGCCCTCTACATAATGGAGGACTTCGACAGAAGGCAACCCTCCACCTAACTCGAATCCCCATTCGTTGTTACTTAACACCCACTCCAGTATTTCGTCGTTTACTGATGAATCATTCATCCCATGCATATCGGCTTGACGCACCGACTTATCGACTACAGGGGTTTCCCCTTTAACGCTAGTCAACACTTCATGCCCAGCGGTTTTCCCTACCCGCTCCACAATCGCATCACATTTCTCAGCAGACCAAAAGGGAATCGAAACGAAAGTATTCATGTTCTTTTAAGCCTGTGCTCTTCACGCATCTCTAAAAACTTCTGTCCCAAGTCGAACGTTCTTTCATCATCGCTCGCCTTTGACATTTTTGCTACACGACGTTTTTCACTCTTTGAAAGGTTCGCTGCTTCATCACTATCGACATTGTGTTTAATAAGTGTTTCAGTTATCTCAACAGCCATAGAGCCCAGATGTTGAATAAACCGAGGATCATCTAAACCGCCTTCCCCTTCATAAGAGACACGTTTATCCAGCAGATCTACGACCATCTCCCATGTTTCCAACGAAGGTGGTTTAACACCACACATCTTAGCCAATGACTCTCTGGCTTTAGGATGTTCGTTTGCTAACTCATCTGGCAAAAACCCAAGTTCTTCTGCTTTATCCGCCAAAGCACATGCCTTGACCATCCGTCTTTGCATTTCATATGGGTTCATAAAATCAATCTCACCTTGGCTTTCCTCTTTGACAAATGATTGATCGCCCCTGATACGGCATCAACCTGATCGTCATGACTCCCCTTCGGGAATTGGACACACTCATCTATAAGCGTTTTTGTCCAACGTCCTCTCAACAGTTTAACATTGCCCATTTCGCATGCGGTCGAAAACACTCGGGCGCGTTCTTCTTTACTACCAGACGACCTAATCCCTTTAAACGGGTAACCAACGAGCACTCTTCTTGCGTAATAATCAATCGTGTTCACGCCACTCGCCCCTGGTTCTTGCTCCATCCAAATATCTGTTTTTGTATCGTCTTGTTGCGCTGTCATAAGAATGCGTCGCTCTACCTCTGCTGGGGTTCCCCTTAACCGCTGTATGTCTAGAACGTAATACCTTCCATCGGATATGCCGACTAGTGCACCAACTGTCCAGTCAGGGTCCTTGCCTTTAGCGTTTGCTGTTGCTTCTAA
>JAKUPR010000121.1 GCA_022450585.1 Anaerolineales bacterium
GATCTTGGTGCCGACATCGACGCGCAGAAACGAGACAAGAATAACCAACCCGACGATACACCTCTGCACAGGGCAGTCTTGGGAGAGGCTCTTGAGGTTGCCCGTCTGCTGATTGATCGCGGTGCCGACATCGAAGCGAAGGACAAAAACGACAGTACACCTCTGCACTTAGCAGCCTTCAACAACTCTCTCGATGTTGCCACTTTGCTGATCGATCTTGGTGCCGACATCGACGCGCAGAAACGAGACAAGAATAACCAACCCGACGATACACCTCTGCACAGGGCAGTATTGGGGGAGGCTCTTGAGGTTGCCCGTCTGCTGATCAATCTTGGTGCAAATACCCAAGGCATTGATCTCAGCTGGATGAATTGATTACCACCCGCGATAACCAACCTGAGAACAGGGACTTAACAGGGCGGTTCTAGCAAAACAGAGCGGGAATCCTAAAGGTTGCTTGTAGATTTAGATGACAAATAGGCATTCACATACGCGATGACTTGGCGAAAAATGTATGCTCTTGATGCCAAACAACTATCGTTCCAACCATAAATCATAGTCGGATTCAAATGATGTCTACTTATGACTTGCTAATAACTGGCGGGACAGTTCTTGATCCTGCAAATAACCGTCATGAAATTGCAGATGTTGCTATTGCGGAAGGTCGTATTGCTCGCGTTGAGCCAGAAATAGATCACGCGTTAGCAAAGTCTGTAAGTGATGTAAAAGGGCAATGGGTGATGCCGGGAATGATCGATGGGCATGTTCATGTCGGTGGGCGCAGGACTACATGGGATCCAGCCGTGGGGCATCGGATGCTGGCTATGGCTGGCGTTACAACCGGTATAGATTTTGGGTCTACGCCTGAGCAATTATTTGATGGTATGAAACGCCTAGGAGCGGGTTTAAACATGGGTGGTTTGTTCGTTATGCGCCCTGGCGAAACCATTCCAAATGATGATCCTCCACCTGCTGAGGTTGAGGGGATAGTCTCTGACGCGCTCCGAAGAGGTGCCATCGGAATAAAAATCATTGGAGGTTATGACCCATTTACTCCGGAAGTTACAGCAAACATTATTGCCGAGTGCAACAAGCAGAAAGCATATGTTGGTTTCCATGTGGGTACTAAAACAGCTGGGAGTAGGCTCGATGGACTTAGAGAAGTTCCGGAGCTTGTCGGAAAAGGTCGACTACACGTAGCACACATTAATGCATATACGCGTGGCTCAATCCTGGATCCTCTAGAGGAGGTGCAGGAAGCGATTTCAATACTCACGTCAATGAAAGGACAGCTTAACTCAGAGGTACATCAGGCAGTACCTAATGGGACATCTGGTCTTTGTGATTCCGACGGAAACGTTCTAGCTAATGTCTGTCAGAATTGTCTGAAATTACGTGACTACCCGACAACTGCCGATGGTATCAGGCAAGCAATTAGAGACGGTTATGCGACCGTTATTACTGAAAAAAATGAGAGTGTTCAGCGCGTTGGTGGGGATGAGGCCCTGGCGATATTTGACGAACTGCACACTGATTGCTCATTAAGTTTTCCGGTGAATTTGCCTCAATCAGCGATGTTGCTTACCACTACAAAAGATTCAGATGGAGATTTTGTAGTTGATGCCGTCGCGTCAGATGGAGGTTCTCATCCTAGAAACATAAATATCGAATCAACAATGGCCTTGGTCAGGTTTGGTGCACTTTCGCCTGTTGAAATGGCGATAAAGCTCTCATGGAATCCGTCCAGAATGTTCGGCTTGATCAATAAGGGTCACTTTAGTGAAGGCGCAGATGCCGACGTGACGATTATTGATCCTGATCAGGGCAAGGCCATAGCGACTTATGTTTCTGGCGATCCTGTTCTTATGAATGGAGAAATACATTCAAAGGGTGGGACGCTCCTTGTCACAGAGAAAGGTATTACACCTGCAAAGAATTCCGGTCTCGATTACGAGGTTCTAGATCTTGATAAAAGTAAGCTTTATAAAGAATTTTAGTAGTCGATCTGATTCGATTA
>JAKUPR010000122.1 GCA_022450585.1 Anaerolineales bacterium
TATTATATTCTGGCGCCATCAGAATGCTCTGCTAATCTTGCTAGGTATGATGGTGTCAAATATGGATACTCATATCAAGATACCGAAGATATGTGGGAAGCTATGGGAGTTACGAGGAGTCGAGGTTTCGGCATGGAAGTGAAGCGCCGTATCATGCTCGGCACCTATGCTTTGTCTTCAGGATATTACGACGCGTTCTATCTAAAGGCCCAGAAAGTTAGGACGTTAATAAGAAACGATTTCGATTCTGTGTTTCAGCAGGTAGATGCATTAATTGCACCAACTTCTCCTGTTGTTGCTTTTGAACATGGAGAACGGACGGATGATCCTGTGAGGATGTATTCTATTGATGCTTGTACTCTGCCAGACAATATTGCTGGTCTTCCGGCGGTATCAGTACCTTGTGGCCTGTCAGATGGATTACCTGTAGGGCTACAGATAATAGGTCCTCATTTTTCGGAAAGTACCATCTTAAATATTGCCTACGCCTATGAGCGGAACACCGAGTGGAGCGCGTCCATACCGGTGATGGATTAGATATTCGCGGCACTTGGGGCTGATTCAGGAGGATACATGAAAGGTGCAAAAATCTCGGACCTATTGGCCAGTGCGGGTGCAGGTGCTGAAGTTCTGGTTTTTGGATGGGTAAGGACGGTGCGTAACTCAGGATCTGTCTCATTTCTCCAGGTTAATGACGGATCATGTTTAGCGGATATACAAATAGTCGTAGAAGGGGATGCCTTATCCCTATTGGACACAACTGAATTATCTACTGGATGTAGTGTGAGAATAGACGGTACAGTGGTTGACTCACTCGGAAAAGGTCAGAAATACGAAATCCAGGCAAGTTCTGTCCAAATAATCGGTCATGCGGACCCCAATGATTATCCCCTTCAGAAGAAGAGACATACACTTGAATTCTTGCGAGATATAGCGCATCTGAGACCTAGGACTAATACATTTGGAGCCATGTCTCGGGTCCGGAATGCTGCCGCATTCGCAATACACACCTATTTTCAGGAGCGTGGATTCCAATATATACAGACCCCGATGATAACCGCTAGTGATGCCGAAGGTGCAGGATCTATGTTCAGGGTTACAACACTTGATTTAGGGAACGTACCAATGAAATCAGGTGTTCCGGATCTGACAGAAGACTTTTTTGGTAAATCAGCTTATCTCACAGTCAGCGGCCAGTTAGAAGCTGAGATATTTGCCCAGGCTGTCTCGGATGTGTACACATTTGGCCCGACGTTTAGAGCTGAAAATTCTAATACATCCAGACATTTAGCGGAGTTCTGGATGGTGGAACCTGAAGTGGCTTTTTGCGACTTAAGTGGGTTAGCCGATTTAGCGGAGGACTTTCTGAAAAATGTGTTTGGGAAGGTTCTCGATAGATGCCCTGATGACATGGCGTTTTTCAACCAGTGGTATGACAAGACAGCCCTTACTACGTTGGAGAATATAATAAATTCGGATTTTGAACGTATAACTTATACTGACGCAATAGATATGCTCCAGAAATCTGGTGAAACATTTGAATATCCCGTTAACTGGGGGCTTGATCTTCAATCTGAGCATGAACGATATCTGACCGAGACAAAAATTGGCAGACCAGTGGTAGTAACGGATTATCCCAAGGAAATCAAAGCGTTTTACATGCGATTGAATGATGACGATAAGACTGTAGCTGCTATGGACGTGCTGGTTCCCCGCATAGGTGAGATTATAGGAGGTAGCCAGCGGGAAGAAAGGTACGATGTATTGACTGATAGAATGCGAGACGCGGGTATGGAGGAGGCAGAGTATTGGTGGTACCTTGACCTGCGAAAGTACGGTAGCGTGGAACATGCTGGCTTCGGATTGGGATTTGAGAGGACAGTCCAATTTATGACGGGTATGCAGAATATTAGAGACGTAATACCATTTCCACGAACACCTAATAACGCAGAGTTCTAGATCTAGAGTAGGGGGTTGTCCGATGCAGTCGTTTAGTTGACGCTAAAAC
>JAKUPR010000123.1 GCA_022450585.1 Anaerolineales bacterium
CACGAGCAACAGGGTTTGCAGTTCATAAGATTCAGTTGTTTGTGGCCATGTTGAAATTGTCGACCAAGCTATGAGTTGATCTTTTAGAGTTGCTAAGCCTTCTCTGGACCGTATTATACCTGCCCCATTCCATACGTGATTCTGTAGTGTGCTAAGGTTCAAATGGGGTACATCAGGCATGTTCGCAGTATCAGTTGATAGCGCAAGTGCAGTATTGCTGGCATGGTCCAATACGTGATTTGTCATTGATTCCGTGGTTCGTGAGATTATTCGTTTGCCGAAGACTACAGTTTCCAGCAGAGAGTTACTAGCAAGTCTGTTTGCTCCATGGACTCCCGTACAAGCTACTTCTCCGCATGCGAAGAGCCCCTGAACACTGGTTTCGCCCCAAGTTGATGTCCTGACACCCCCCATCATGTAATGTGCGGCCGGAGCCACTGGTATGAGTTCCTTGGTTATATCTAGTCCGAGTTGATAGCACGTGGCGTAAATGTTTGGGAAACGGGTTATTATCCATTCAGGATTAAGGTGTGTGAGTTTTAGCCAGACTTGATTTATAGCATGTTGGTTCATTTCCGAGGCTATAGCCCTAGATACATTGTCTCTTGGCGCGAGATCCCCAAGAGGATGATATCGCTTCATAAATGATTGTCCGCTTTGGTCCACTAGTGTCGCACCTTCTCCTCTTGTGGCTTCTGATATCAGAAAAGACGGAGCGTTAGGTATTCGGAGTGCAGTAGGATGGAATTGATAGAATTCCATATCCACAATTTCTGCACCAGCCCTGTAGGCGAGCGCTACTCCATCTCCAGTAGCTACTGAAGTATTAGTTGTGTAACGGAACAATTGGCCAGCACCACCGCTGGCTAGGATAATATAATCACCAGAGAATTCGTGGGTTTGCCCAGTAGTACTGTCGAATGCAACTACCCCCCGTGCTCGTTGCTTTTCAACACTAATTTCTGTAACTAGCTTATTTTCGAGAATATATATATTTGATAGACGAGCCACGGATGCTAGCGTCATTTCGATATGTTGCCCAGTAGCATCACCTCCTGCATGGAGGATACGGGGAACGCTGTGGGCAGCTTCATTGGCTAATGTTAGGGCCCCGTGGGCTGTATCAAACTGGACGCCAAGTCGAATCAAGTCTGCTATGCGGTCAGAGGCCTCAGTCGAAAGAATATTCACGGCTTCGCTATTATAGAGGCCGGAACTGGCAGCGATGGTATCCTTGCTGTGTAATTCAGGAGAGTCGTTTTCTCCGACAGATGCTGCTATGCCTCCTTGTGCATACTGGGTGTTACAGTCTTCAATACTCCCTTTAGTGAGAATGAGAGTCGGTCCGTGGAGGCGGGCAAGCAAAGCTGTGTACAGGCCAGCGATACCACTTCCTATGATTATATATCTGTAATGGGTAATTACTGACATTAGTTATCGCACACTTGGTGCATCGAGCCACCATTCTAGAAGTTTACCCTGACCGTGTCGGCAAATGATATCATATCCAGTTTGCTATCGATACTTCGAACGGAGGTGCTACAGTTAACGGGAAAAAGGCATTCCTTGAAGTCCTTTGAGGAAACGTACTTCACCTAGATGGAAAAAACCGTGTCCAATCACGATACTTTGAATTTGTCTGCCCACGGTGGCACGAGGATTTTCTGGATTCAAAGGTCGATCGAGGTCTTTGCTGGTCATTTGGGAAAGGCCGTCATCCAGCGCTTTTTGAACAGATTCAAGGTACCCTATTAAAAGCTCCCTGTCGGGGTTAAATGCGGCCACCTGCTCGGCATTGAATCCAGTACCTGTATCGGTTTTCTCCAGACCGAATTTTTCATGCCATTTTTCTCGGTCCCATACTGGTGTTGTCCCTTCCGGTGTGTGGGAGAGGTGAAATGCTCTGTCTGCAATTCTTGGAAAGTGCCATACTAAGAATGAAATGGAATTGGACTCAGGGGTTGGG
>JAKUPR010000124.1 GCA_022450585.1 Anaerolineales bacterium
TATACCAATATGAAGTGTTAGCAACAAACTGTGATCTTGCCATCAAAAGATTACCGTCGTGACTAAGATCAAAAAACCTAACCAAATAATTCGCTCGCTGAAGCTGCTCCACCATGGCTGGATGGCCGATCGCAACAAACCCACACTCCTCGCTCAGTACATCAACGATTTGATTACATACACGCTCGTAGTCACTTGAAGATCCAGCAAACAGCGCGGAAACGTCTAGTGTTTGAATATCTGACATCTTATTTTTAATACCAATGGATAAATTGCACAATTACCAACAATTCGCTAGTCCCAACCACCAGCGACACCAAGTTAACTCAGGTCAGCAATTTAGCCTCGAAGGGATAAGTACTGAATGGTATAGCGCCATTTTTAGTGACAAGAACTTGATCTTCCAGCTTGACCCCGTATTGGCCACCATCCTTACCAGCATAACATTCCAAACAAAACACCATGTTCTCCTGAATCGTCCTGTTAGGAAATGAAACGCCCCAACCGCCGCTTCGGTCATCATCAGGATAAGGAATCCCAGGTCCTTCGTCTTCGAGTCCTGCCTGATGGGCCATTGCAGCATAGCGGCCATTGCGGTATTCCGACGGTAGCTCTGGCGCGGCACGTCCAAACTCTTCAAATGTCATTCCAGGTTTCATTACTTCGCGCATACCGTTTACGCAGTCATAGGCAATTCTATAAGCTTCCTTCTGGCCTTCGCTAGCAACATCACCACACAGAAAGGTCCTGGAAACGTCGACCACGTATCCTTCATAAACATTTGCATCAGTATCAATGCCTACCAAATCACCTGGCTGTATAACCTTATCGTGTGCTTCAGACATCCACGGATTAGTGTTGGTTCCCGAGGCGATCAAACGGGTAAACATAAATTCACCGTGGTGATCGAACAGAGCCTTGTTGATCACACCCATCAACTCATACTCCCGTATCCCCGGTCGAATCGCCCTTTCAAATGCTGACAACATTGCATCGCCAGCTCCGCCATTAAGAATCATCAGCTGAACTTCTTCCGGTGTTTTGACTTCTCGCGAATCGACTGTTGCCGGGCTTGGATCAGTAACTGTAATACCAGCATTTTGTAACGCAATAAATCCATACCCGTCCAACTTATCAACGGCAAGTGGTTCACCCGCGTAGCCAAGTTCACCCATAACCGACTTAATCTCCTCAGCCCATTTATTGGCCGCGGCTAATCCTTCAGTCGCCTTGTATTGCCAGTTTGGAGCAGGACGCACATCATCGACAAATTTTTCGGAAACATGTATGGAATTCATGTATTCAAACATGATTGGTGCACCATCTGCCGGCACGAGTGCATATCTAGCTAACGTCGTTGCAGTCCAGACACCCATCACTTCCGTACCCGTTGCGTATCGAATATTCGCTGGGTTGTAAAAGAGACAGATTGGAATTCCATGCCGATGCATCATTTGCTGCAATCGCGCCAATCTATTAGATCGCAACGCTGAGAAATCGATCTCACTCAGGTTGGGTACCCGAAAAGTTTGAATATGAGGGTTTGGATTACGATACTGATTGCCACCAACTTCCATTACGGCTCTCCTTGCAATAATTCTCCATTTAGGTTCCTACAGAAATTCTGCTACCAAGCAAAACGTCTTCGCCTCGAGAATCGAGGTTACAGACCGGCAAGTATTTTCTTTCTAAATTCTCGTAGGATCAAAATATCAAGACAGTTGGCTTGGCAACGCATCACGTAGTGGCTGAATGTATTCAATCTCGAACCCACAACAACCACCAATAATTTGCGCACCCTGATTTACCCATTCCTTACTTATGTCCACATATCCGTCTGGATTTAAAGCAGTATCTGTCGTCCCATCACGATATTTTGCAACATAGTCTTTGCGGTCCGCATCTGGATAAAGCCCAAT
>JAKUPR010000125.1 GCA_022450585.1 Anaerolineales bacterium
TCAGCAGCTTCTGCTCTGCCCAGGGCTCAGCCAGTAGCTCGATCGCAACGGGCATTTTTGATTCGCCAAACCCGGCAGGGACTGAAATCGCTGGCAAGCCCGATGCTGCGGAAAGCATGCAATTGAAATGCGATTGCTCGGTGCCAACTGGCGCTGCTTCTTCCGTAGCGGTCGGGTATACGAGGAAGTCCACATTATGGTCATGTAAGAGACTCAGCAGTTGCGTGCGAACGAGCTTCCCTTGCTCGTGGGTTTTAAGTGCAGTGAATTCAGAATCGAATTTCGGATCAAGAAACGTGCTAAAGCCCTTAGCAACAAGAGGTTCTAGCTGTCCGCTTTTCGCGATTTCTGAAAAGGAATGTACTGGCAGTGAAGGGAATTGCTGCAGGTAGGCAGAAATGTCTCGCTTAAATTCGTAACCATCTAGAAAAAATGCAGAGGGCGAACGTGTCTCTGTCCAAAGTTGTTTTAGTCGTGCCGAGGTTAGTGGCTTCACGTTCGTCCCTTTGGCCTCTAGGTTTTGGATGACATTTTTGATCACTGCGTTCACCGCCTGGTGTTGCGGTTGGTCTCCGAACCAGTCTGATAAAACCGCAATTCTTAGTGAATGCAGCTTAGTTTCTCGCAGATTTCTGAGATAGCTCTCAGGTATTTTTCCATAGGATTCCGCGGTTTGAGGGTCGTTCGCATCATAACCTACGGTCGCATCAAGCATGGCCGCGAGATCGCGCGTGCTTCGAGCTAGAGGCCCTCCGATATCACGCGAACTTACCTGAGGGATAATCCCGTATCTGCTGCTTAATCCACGAGTACCCCTGAGTCCGACCAGGTTGTTATGGGCTGAAGGCACGCGGATGGATCCACACGTATCGCTTCCCATGCCTGCTACTGCGAAATTAGCAGCAACCGCTGCGCCAGTACCGCCACTTGAACCACCAGGATGTCGAGTGGGGTCGTAGGGATTGCGTGTCTCGCCAAACAAGGAGCCGCGGGTCGTCCATCCATAAGCAAACTCGTGCATGGTGGTTTTGCCCAGAATAATGGCACCTGCTGACTTCAATCGTGCGACTTGCGTTGAATCGCGCTTGGGCCAGTGGTCTTTAATGGTGGCGGATCCTGCGGTGGTGGGTGCATCCAACGTTTCGTAGTTGTCTTTGACCAACACTGGTATCCCGTGCAATAGAGACCGTGGGCCCGATCTCTTGCGTTCGTTATCTAAAGCTTGTGCTTGAGAACGTGCGTTCTGATTCAGGTGTTGTATGGCGTTCAGTGATGGCCCTTCTTGATCGTAAGCACTTATGCGTGCCAGGTAGAAATCTACAAGTTCGACTGACGTAATCTCGTCAGCCTCAAGCCATGACTGTATGTCTTCGATTGATGCTTCCAATAGATTGGATTCGGCGTTCATATCTGGCGCTAAGAGTAGGGAGGTGACTAAGATTGATAATACACAATGCCGCTTCGGCGACAGCCTTTTTTTATTTATAGCCATAATCATATCCAATATAATCTTTGGTCCTAACTCTGCCTTTATCTGTACCTACGGCAAATGCTCTAAGGTGGCTGCTAATGGGACATTTCAGACAAACGACCGTGAAAAAGCATAATATTTTCTAGGAAATATACCCAATTGTTAGGCGAAGACGTAGCTACAGCGACGACTTTCTGGGGGCATCTGTGGTAGTAAAAATAGACTACAATCCTATTCATCAGATTGTTAGAAAGGTTTATCGATTGCTGCCTCCTCCACCATGTTCACTTTCCATAAGTGAGCAGTAATCCCTAGGGCATCTCTTAATCGAAAGTAATCCCTCACAACAACTCTCCCAATTCTCAAAATACCTGACGCTACGATCTGGGTTAGATAGGACCCTGGTCATCTGCCTGAGG
>JAKUPR010000126.1 GCA_022450585.1 Anaerolineales bacterium
AAGTGCAGCAAAAGCAACGCGCCGAATCGTAAAATGAGCTGACTGCTGCGTTCTCAATTTAAAGAGGTGAAAACATTCGCGGAGGTTTAACTTAACAAGCGTTCTCCGGAGATGAGCATGGGTAACAACGTACTGCGCTACCTGATTTGAAATGCCAGCCAATTTGGACTCAGCCTCAAACGCTGTCTCCATATCATGCTCGAATTCTGATTTGAGCCCAACTGCGTCTATAAGATCTGGAACAATATACCCATGATTGGTCGTTAGTTGCTGCGGTATATAGGTCTGCATACGATGCCGCTTGAATTCCCGATATGCACCATAATCCATGACAAGCTCAAACACATATTCCACAACTTCCAATTCGCGTCCGGGAACGTCATGAGGGCCAAGGCCCTCAAAATACCTATCAACGATCCCTTGTATCGCAGTTTCTGTTAATTGTGCTACTTTATCTTGGATGCTCGCGTATGATTCACTTCCATATCTATACAATATCGCTGCAGCAAGTTTTCTAGGGGCATCCTGATCGTAATGATGCAATGTAGCCTCTACATCATTACTCACCAAATCAACCAACGAAGCAGAAGCATATTCCCTATCTAACTCATTTTGCGTATCGCGCACTCTATGTATGTAATTATTGTAATCGGCATACTTAATCAATGTGGGCGTAATGGTGCGTCCTTGCATCAACAATTCCTCTCCTATAGCCCGCTCCTCTTCCAAATCTGAGGAGAGCAATTTTGTTACAGCATGCTCCATAGATCGAGCATTCATTGTGACTCCAACGTTAGTCAAAGTACTTGCAGGTAAGACAAACCTACAGGAATCTACAGCAGCCCTGCGCAACCGCAGCCTATAGCCTCCATCAGACTCCTCATCCTGTTTCGGCAAGATCGAAGGCAATTGCTCAATCATTTTGGGAACCATACGTGTGTACGAATCAAACAGATATTGACAGGCCATCCGATAAATAGGCAAAGCTTGTTCACCACCTATTTCTTCAGGTTCGAAAAAAGCATTAGCATCCAAGATTTGATATCTACTCGACTTTTCAGTGTACGAAGCCAACCGATTATCTTCCAAGGTGTCACATGCGAGTCTTGATATGTTTTCAACCGCAACGTGAAGAATTGCGTGCTCCGCCACTGAAGCATGGCCATAATTCAAAACCCATCGCTCATGAAACTGAGCCGCTTTATCAACTCCAACTTCTGCAGCAATCACATCAAAGGCCTCTGGCCTTCTAGACGTCATAGCAAACACAACAGCCAACTGTTCTTGACTCAACTCTGAGTTATCTAAGGGATATATTCTCCTCTGGGGAGCCTTTGAGTGACCATCAGTCATTGATATACCACTTTCTCGTCATAAGAAATTTCATCACTAGGAAATGCGAGCAATATTACAACCATCGTTTTATTTACACATGAATTGCACGGGCCCCTAGCAGCAACGATGCCTCTTTAATAATTTCAGACAAGGTAGGATGGGCATGAATTACATCACCCACCTGAGCGACCTTCCCTTCAAACCTCTGAGCTACAGCCAACTCATGAACAATCTCCGTAGCACCAGATCCCAGTATGTGAACACCTAAGAGTTCACCCGTTTCGTTATTTACCACCAATTTTGCAACACCCTCAGTTTCCCCATCGGCTACTGCTTTAGCCGATGCCACAAAGGGAAAACGAGAGACGCTTATATCATAACCAGCACTTAACGCAGCCTGTTCATCTAGACCAAAACTAGCAACCTCAGGGTGGGTATATACAGCCCGAGGAACATAACTGTA
>JAKUPR010000127.1 GCA_022450585.1 Anaerolineales bacterium
AAGGAAAACCTCTCCTTGATCGGGCGTTTGCATATAGCGGTGGAGACGGCACGACCACTGGATCACTCCCATCACTAGACTCCCTGCCAACCATTTCTTTCCAGGAACGAATTGCCACACGAAATTTCGGCGAAACTGACCCACACGATCTGTTGCAATATATCGCTCGTGGCGGTTATGAGGCACTTAACCGAGCTCTCACTGAGATGACCCCTGAAGAGATTGTTGATGAAGTTAAAGCATCAGGATTACGTGGTAGGGGTGGTGCTGCATTTCCGGCTGGTGTCAAGTGGGGTTTCTTGGCTCCCTCCACTGCGCCAATAAAGTATGTGTTGTGTAATTGCGAAGAGGGTGATCCCGGAGCTTTCAATGACAAAGGGATTATCGAAAACGATCCTCATACACTCATAGAAGGACTTATCATCAATGGATATGCCACAAGGTCCACGCACGGATATGTCTTTATTCGAACAGGCCATAATCTCCCGATTGAAGCTGCCAGAAAAGCTATACAGGATGCTTACGATGTAGGACTCCTTGGGAAAAATATTCTAGGATCTGATTTTTCTTTCGAAATGGAAGTTTCACTAACTGGTGATTCTTACGTTGCTGGTGAAGAGACTGCGTTGATGGAGGCTATAGAAGGTAAGCGGGCAACTCCTCGATTTAAACCGCCATTCCCCGCAGCCGCTGGACTTTGGCAGAAGCCCACAAACATCAATAATGTCAAAACGCTAGCGTATGTACCCGAAATTGTCCGTAATGGTTCAGGATGGTTTAAAGATATTGGTACCGAGACCACCTCAGGTACCGCGATTGTCTGTTTGTCAGGACACATAACCTATCCAGGGATGTATGAAATTCCAATGGGTATGACGATTCGTGACGTGTTAGAGAAAATTGGAGGTGGGGTATCTGAAGGTGAACGGATTAAAGTACTTCAAGCAGGAGGGCCTCTTAACGGTCTGTTAGGCGAAGATGCATTTGACACTATGATTGATTTCGACGCGATGTCCGAAGCTGGGGCATCCATTGGTTCGGGAGGGATCATAGTAGGTAACGAGACCACCAACGTGGTCGACCTGCTCAGAAACCTTATTGCATTCAACCAATTCGAGTCTTGTGGAAAATGCTTCCCATGCCGGTTAGGTAATACCCACATGCTTGAAATCCTAGATCGTATGTGCCAAAACAAAGCCAAGTCGTCAGATTTAGCTCTAATTGAACGAGTGGGCGTAAGCATGAAGGCTGGATCACTCTGTGGCCATGGCCAACTTGGTTTCAACCCAATCGCATCGGCCCTCAAATATTTTGGAGATGAGATTGAGGCATGTCTGGCTGGAGACCTTCCGACTCCAGGTGTGTTTGGCGACGGCACAATGATTCTTCCTACACGTACTCGACCTTAAATTTCGGAGATTTCTGGATGTCAGACGGAACTACTTTCAAAATTGATGGACGCGAAGTGGTCGCAAAACCTGGTCAGACTATTTTGCAGGCTGCCATGGATCAAGAAATATACATTCCATATCTTTGTTACTTCCCAAAGATGAAGCCACAAGGGTCATGCCGTGCATGTATGGTCGAGGTCGACTCAAATGGTAGGAAAATGACCGTGGCGTCTTGCACGACGCCACCTATGCCTGACGCTGAAGTTATAACGAATAGTGAAGAAATTCAAGATCTACGCAAAAATATAATCGAACTGTTA
>JAKUPR010000128.1 GCA_022450585.1 Anaerolineales bacterium
ACGAACGAGCTTCCAGTTGGGTACGGGTAGAGTTCTAGGGTTAAATCGACCTCATCTTTGGCCGCGTCGAATTGCTCCATTAACTCGGCTACTTTGCCTGCGTTATCAGGAGAAGTACGAGTGTGTGAAAAATGGACCTTGACACCTGAGCGACGTCCTATCTCAAGCGCTTCTGGCACCCCGCCGCCGCCGAATCCACGGTCGGGGTTCACGTCCCGGAGGTGTGTCGTGTATACACCATCAAAGGCGGCAACAATCTTGCAGAGCTCAATCAATTCTTCAGTGGTGCTCCAGGCCTGTGGATGGTATGACATACCGGTGGCAAGACCGACCGCACCCTGTTCCATCCCCTCTGTAACCAATCGTTTAGCGTGTTCTAAACGAGCACCTGTCATCGGGACATCTTGCATCCCGCAAGTCTCTACCCTGAGCGCTCCATGGGCTATATTTGTTACTGTATTAATTGCACATTTTTGGTGATAGTTGCCACGAAAAGACTCAACACTACTCATGTCGAGACCGTCAGGTGCGCGGCCGAGAATTCCAGAAAGATAATGGTTGTACAACTTATAGTTTTCAGGGGATGTTGGCACATATGAAAGACCATCTTGGCCTAGAATTTCCGTGGTAATTCCTTGGCGTAATCCTTGAGGGTGCTGTGGATCGTTAAGGAGTACAGCATCGGAATGCACGTGAGTATCGATGAATCCGGGAGAGACTACGTGACCGGATGCATCAATTACACGTCGCGCGCTAGCATCAGACAAATCGCCAATAGCATCGATTTTGTCGCTAACGATGCCAATGTCCGCTCGATAGCGCTCACTACCGCTACCGTCTATTATTGATCCACCTGTAATTAATACATCAAACAACGTTCGCCTCCTGATGATGTTTCGATTACGAATCTCATCCAACCGATGTGTGAATCGTATGTGCCTTATCGCTTAAGTTTTATTCCAATACACGGACGCCAAGCTCCTTTAGCTGGCCTTCTTCTACGAAATCTGGTGCCTCAAAAAGCGGGTCTATGAAACTCTGAGTTTTGGGAAACGCGATTACCTCACGGATGCTGTCATTGTTAAGTAACAACATCATCAAACGTTCAATCCCGGTGGCAATTCCACCGTGTGGGGGAGTTCCATAATCAAAAGCATCCAGAATTTGTTTAAAGCGTGCCTCGGTCTGTTCTTGTGTATATCCCAGGATCTGAAATACTCGATTTTGAAGATCACGTTGGTGAATACGGATACTGCCACCGCCGGCTTCCAGGCCATTGCATACTAGATCGTAAGCTCGCGACATGGCAGCCCCGGGATCTAGTTCCAATTCCTGCTCATAGCCCGCTTGAGGAGCAGTGAAAGGATGGTGTGGCGAATCCCACCGATTTTCTTCCTCATTCCAGATGAAAAGCGGCCAATCTACGACAAACATGAAGGCAAGAACATTGGGATCGGCTAAGTGAAGCCTTTCTGCCAGTTCCCGTCGCAGTGCGTCAAGTGCAGTATTTGTTGATTTAGAGGGGCCAGCGACAATCAATAGTAAGTCACCTGGATTTGCTCCGGTTTTGCTGGCTATTTGTTTAACCACATCAATGCTGATGAATTTGGCCACGGGTGATTTTATATTATCTTCAGTAAGATCAGCTATGGAGTTTGCATCGCTTGCCAGCGCAATGTAGACCAATCCTTGTGCCCCTACTCCTTTG
>JAKUPR010000129.1 GCA_022450585.1 Anaerolineales bacterium
ATCACTATCAAAATTCGGCCCGTTACTCCCACCTCGAAGAACTATGTGGCAATTGGGATTACCATCGGTGACAACCATGGAAGCACGTCCGTTCTCATCAACCCCAATAAAAGCCTGATTGCTCCGTGCGGCAACAACCCCATCAACGGCAAGTTGGATACTTCCCCCCGTGCCATTCTTAAAACCTACAGGCATACTTAGCCCACTACTCATCTGCCTGTGAGTTTGGCTTTCCGATGTTCTGGCTCCAATTGCAGCCCACGAGACTAAATCAGCAATATATTGAGGAGTTATTGGATCTACAATCTCCGTGGCAGCTAATACTCCAGTTTTCCCGACTTTAATTAAGAACTCACGAGCCATCGTTAGCCCGGTGGTAATATCACTACTTCCATTCAAGTGCGGATCATAGATCAATCCCTTCCATCCGACGGTGGTACGAGGTTTTTCAAAATAGACCCTCATTACAATCAAAAGCCGATCTTTGTATGCGTCAGCAAGCTCTTTCAACCGCAAAAGATACTCTTCAGCACTATCCAAATCATGCAGTGAACATGGACCAGTAATCAACAACAGTCGATCGTCCTTGCCCTGCAATATACGAGCAATTTGATCCCTGCCCTCAGCCACAAAGCCAGCTACCTCGTTGGGAATGGGGAATTTCTCTTGATATTCCTTAGGTGTGGCCAATGGCTCAATTCTCTGAACGTTAACATTATGTAATTGTGACATATCCGTTGTAATCTCCCATAGTATTTAGCTTGAGCTGCTAGGTATCTAACCCTCTTGAGCGTAATCCAACTGCACCATTCAGGTAAACATGCTGGATCTGATCCTGCCCTTTTTCGGTATTCACGAGTATTAGGATGCGAATGCACATTGGCAGCCCATCAGGCACTAACATCTCATGCCCACACATCATTGCACTGTTTGTCCATCCCAAAAGCCTCACGACCTGAGCTGGAAACTCCGCATTCAAATCAGCTGTCGTCGTAAAAAATACTGCAGCCACTTGACTCTCATCTATTTCGTTCTGATCAATAAGACTGGCAAATAATTCTTGAGAGGCCGCTATAATGGCCTGTTTACTATTCTCCTGTGCGGTTGTTGCTCCCCTTATTCCTCTGACTGCAGACATTTGGTAACCTCTCGCTTTCAAAAGTTGCGCTATTTGAACGGATTTATTTGCTTCCAACAAGTCGGCTATAAAGATCGGCGGCAGCGTCGACTGCTTTATCGTGACCGGCACTATCAATTGTCTGTACGAAAGCACTACCTACTACAACCGTGTCTGCGACTGAACACAACTCTTCCACTTGACTTCTAGTCGATACCCCAAAGCCAACAGCTATCGGTAAATCACTATTGCTTCGAACTGCGTCCATCATCTTATGCAAAGATGCAACATTCAAATCATTGCGCATACCGGTTACCCCTGTGATGCTTACACAATACAAAAATCCCGAAGCCCCAGCACAAGTTGCCTCAATCCGTGCTTCACTACTGGTCAAAGCAATTAATGGCACTAGAGCCATTCCGTACTTCTGGGTCTGGATTCGCATAACCCCACTT
>JAKUPR010000013.1 GCA_022450585.1 Anaerolineales bacterium
TAGCAGCACTTCTGATGTCTTTGGGGCTGTGGCTACTTCTTCGCCGTCATGCGGGATGGGCATCTGGTATCGTGATAGGATTGGCTATGCTGGCCAAAGTTACTGTTTATGTTCTCGTGCCGGTGTCTGTTCTTGCATTGATAGTGCGGGCTCGGCGACGACGATGGAATTGGAGTGAATTTCGGTCAGTGATTTTGCAGATTTTGGTACTGGGCGGACTTTGGTGGGGACGCAACATCTTGGTCTACGGATGGCCAGATGTACTTGGTTTACAGCGCCATGCTGATATTGTGGTTGGGCAACCTCGTAGCGTCACATGGTTGTCTAATTATGGATTAGTTGGATTTGGCGTGCGCTTTGTGCAAACTAGCTTTCAGAGTTTCTGGGGTAACTTTGGTTGGATGGGAGTTCCTATGGGCGCGCAAGTCTACCGGTTGCTCGGGTTATTTTCTCTCTTGATGGCGTCTGGACTATTCATTGCCTTTAGGCGTCGTCCATCTCTTTTTCCGTGGCAGCGTGATGGTATGATGTTGTTGGCAGTCACAGTGTTTGTCGTTTTCATTCAATATCTAGTCTATAATCTGACATTTGTTCAACATCAGGGTCGTTATTTGTTTCCCGCATTGGTTCCTCTAGCTCTGGCTTGTGCTGTTGCAACATGGGGCTGGGCTACTATATTAGCGGGTGTATGGCCGTCGGGGGCATGGGCGTTGCGGTGGCTGCCAGCAGTGTTAGCGCCTGGCATGGCTGCTCTTTCTCTGTACGCTCTTTTTGGTGTGCTGATTCCATCTTTTTCATAGGATATGTGGGTTTTGACAGTAGTGGATGCTTATGATACACTTGCTGTAAGAGAAAAGATGATTGTCTTAGGGGGCGTTTCGGATCGAATAACCTACGCCTGAAAGCTGGTTGGGTAAAAGCCATAGGGTAAAAGCCATAACTGGATAACTGTGAGGGAGCTTCCCGACGGACAAGACTGTTCCGGCGGGTTTTTTTATTGGAGTGAACTAAGAAAGAGATGACAGATAAAACGCTAAAGATAATTCCCCTAGGAGGACTTGGGGAAGTTGGAAAAAATATGATGGTGTTGGAATATGGCCGTAATATTCTCATCGTCGACACTGGACTGATGTTTCCAGAAAGTAATATGTGGGGAGTAGACTACATCATTCCCGATTTTAGATACTTGGACGATAGGCGTGACCTTGTGCGCGGCATTGTGGTTACTCATGGTCATGAAGACCATACAGGTGCAATTCGTCATGTGGCTCAACATATTGACGCGCCGATTTATGGCACCCCATTAACTTGTGGGCTGCTAGAAGCTAAATTACGCTATGCGAAGTTGTATAAAGAAGGCAGGCTTCATGTAGTCAATGCGGGGGATATGCTCAGCATAGGTCCTTTCGAGGTCGAGTTGTTTCATGTTTGCCATAGTATTCCCGATGCAGTAGGTCTCGGGATAACCACGCCGGTAGGATTGGTGGTGCATTCGGGAGACTTCAAACTTGACCAGACTCCAGTCGATGACTGGCCAACTGATTTCGCTAAATTGGGAGAATTCGCTGGCAGGGGTGTGCTTGCGTTGCTGTCCGATTCTACCAATGCTGATCAACCTGGATGGACTCGGTCGGAGTCCGTTGTAGATGATGCATTTGACGAAATATTCCGGGAATCTGAAGGACGAATCTTAGTGGCTACTTTCGCTTCTTTGATATCGCGCATTCAGCAGGTAATTAACGCTGCAAATCATCATGGGCGCCGGGTAGCACTAGTTGGGACCTCGATGGTGGTCAATTCTAAAATGGCCCTGAAGTTAGGCTACTTGAAGGATCCCGACGGGGTTCTGTTGCCGCTTGATCAGGCGTTGGGGTTGCCCAAAAATAAGGTGGCCTTGATGATGACTGGATCTCAGGGAGAACCTTCGTCTATTCTGGGTCGTTTGTCGGTGGGACGAAATCGTCAGTTCGGTCTGGAAGAAGGGGATACTGTCGTCGTATCGGCACATCCGATTCCTGGTAATGAGGAGATAGTTTCTCGAACAATCAATAACCTGATTCGGCGCGGGGCTCGCGTGATGTATGATCCACTGCTGCCTGTACACGTCTCTGGTCATGCTCATGCTGAGGAGCAGAAACAGCTGATTCGTATGGTGAAACCGAAATTCTTTGTGCCAGTGCACGGTGAATTAAAGATGTTGCACGCGCATAGTGCATTGGCACGTGAAGTAGGGGTTGATTCTGAGAACATAGCCGTTGTGGAAAATGGCACGGTCCTTGAATTGACGAGTGACACTCTAAAGGTATCCGGGCGGGTTCCAGGGGGATACGTCTATGTTGACGGAGCTGGTGTGGGTGATATTGGTCCGCAGGTCCTCCGTGAGCGGGACCGCTTGGCTAGTGACGGTTTCGTTATCGTAAGTCTGCTTGTGGATGCGGAGACACGGGAGTTGGTAAACAGTCCGAAGATTACCTCGCGTGGATTTGTGTTCGTGAGGGATTCTGCGAAATTGTTCCATCGTGCTGCTGAGAAAGCTACATCAGTAGTTGAACATAGCCCTAATGGAAAAATTGGTCGCCGGGTTGAGGATCAACTCTCGGAGTTTTTCTACAAGGAAACGAAACGGCGCCCGATGGTTTTTGCCCTAGTCAACGAAGTCTAAGCCTTTCTTATATGAGTGGCCACGTAGGTCGGGCATCTAAGTCCCATCCATCACGTTGCCCGGCTTGATAACGCCAGTATCCGGCAGCGGCAATCATCGCCGCATTGTCAGTGCAAAGATGCCCTGGAGGATGATATACTGGTATCTCTCCGGCTCTTTTCGTGATAGCTGCACAAAGAGCTAGGTTAGCTGAGACACCTCCGCTAACGAAAATAGCACGAGCTTTGTGCTTCTCAGCTGCCTGTACTGATTTCTCCTTGAGTACTTCGATAATTGCGCTTTGAAAACTAGCGGCGAGATCTGCTATGGGTAAATTTACGGAGCTAGGGTCCCGTCCCGTGTCCCACTCCGGGAAGCGTTGTTGGACGGCACGCATCACGGCGGTTTTTAAACCGCTAAACGAGAAATCCCAGCTATTGTCCATCCAAGCGCGAGGGAAGTCGAAAGCATCCGGGTTCCCTCCTTTGGCGGCTTCTTCCACGTTTGGTCCACCGGGATAGGGCAACCCTAGTAAGCGACCTACCTTGTCGAAGGCTTCACCGGCTGCATCATCAAGAGTACCACCTAGGCGCTGGTATTTCAACTGCTCCTCTACTAGTATCATTTCTGTGTGCCCTCCGGAGACAATTAACGCTAGGATTGGGAATTCTACTTCATGTGTATTTTCAGTGATTTGGAGGGAACAAATATGACCTTCCAGATGATTAATTCCTATTAGTGGCAGTCTTCGGGCTAGAGCCAGTCCTTTAGCTGCGTTGAGCCCTACTAGAAGTGATCCTGCTAATCCTGGTCCACGAGTCACAGATATTGCGGAGATGTCGTCTAGACTGACATGTGCTTGTGCTAGTGCGCTGGCAATGACTTTGTGAATAGTCTCTATATGTGCTCGTGATGCCATCTCTGGAAAGATCCCGCCGTACTGCGCGTGTATCTCGGATTGCGACGCGATAACATTGGAGAGAATCTCCACGCCTTCCTCTACTACTGCGGCAGCTGTTTCGTCGCATGAGGTCTCGATTCCCAGTATTCGTACTGTCACGGTATCCAATCCTTTCTATGATTCACTTAGAGTGGTATCACAAGTTCTTTGTCAAACGATCCGATTGTTTCTGGTTGCCCATTTTCTGGTTTCATCCAGACATAGTCTTCTACGCGTATGCCATAATCATCCTCCGGATAGTATAAACCCGGTTCTATGGTGAGTACCATACCTTCTTGTATCATCTCGTCTGGCGCGACTGTTTCTGCTAGACGTGGGTACTCGTGGATACTGAGCCCAACGCCGTGTCCCAGAGAGTGTACGTACCCTTCATTAGTACCTGGATGACTACGGGTCGTACAGTGTCCAAGACCTTCGAAAAAATCATTTACTGTACTTTGTAAAGACCTGCAAGATTGTCCGACCTCCAATTGGGAAAGTGCTAATTCTAATGCTGTCACCACTTGTTGGTATGCCTTCTCGATTGTCGGCGATGCGTGACCTAGGCACCAAGTACGTGTAAAGTCATAGAAGTAGCCACCGCCCCTCTCCCGCGGGAAAAAATCAAATACGATTGTTTCTCCCAGTACAAGTGGCGAGTTTTCTGTACCACGAGAGTGCGGAACACCTGCATCGCGTCCGTTCGAAAGAATCATACCTTCGGCGTTCTCCAGATCGCGTTCCGCACTCCAGAGACGAATATGACGCTGCACATCTCCTATAGTTAGGGGTACACCACTCTTAGTCACAAGGTGGTTTTTTTCAATTCTGTGCGATGCTAGAAATTGGCGTGTGTCGGACACTACGCTTATAGCTCTGGTAGCCAGAGATCGGATACGCTTCATCTCAAATTCATCTTTGGTGATTTGTGCTAGCTGCAATATGTTCGGGGTTGGTTCGCCAATGAAAGATATCTCAGGCAAATGTTTACGTAACTCATGGAACAAGGCAATGGTGAATCCCTGTTCCTCTCGACCGTACATACCAACGTTTCCACTGACCTTCAGTTCCTCAAATATATCTGAGACCATACGTGCATGTGCTGCTATATGATTGCCATCTTCCTCCTGCAGTAGTTGTGGTAACTTATAACGGCTTTGGTCAATTATTAGTAAGCCTGATTTTGCTGCTTCGTCGCGCTCCATACCTATGACGATAAGCACTGGATCTTCACCGTGTTTCTTTATTAATAAGGTGTATTCCCCAACTTGGGCACCGTTGGTTAGGTAGTGCATCGCCGGGTTGTCGCGCGTGCCTCCACTGACGAAGAGTGCATCCAGTTCGTGTTCTATCATTAGGAGGTCTAGATCCGATTTCATTTTGGGATAGTTATGCAAGCAACTGCTGTATTGTTGAAATCAACATGTTGTCTGAGGAAGGAGGCACTGTGCGTAAGTCAAACACAACCCTGTCATCCTGTATGCGGGTGATGATTCTGCGATGACGTAATCTTTTAGTAAAGCTTTGCACCCCAGGCACTGGTAGAACCACCAGTTGTGTGATTAGCTGCTCGGTAGGCAGGCTGCCTCCCCCAATTGTTGATTGTCCAGGGATAATCTGACCACCAATAGCATCGGCCAAACGCTGGGATCGGATTTCGATTTCGCTCAAACTCATACTAATCATGCGCCATACTGGTATTTTCTGGGTTACCTCATCCTTCAAGTAATGTAGCATTGTTGCTGAAAGCGCGGCAAGGCAGAGTTTGTCAGCCCGAATTGCACGTGCTAGGGGATGTACCCTTAGTTCATTCAGGAATGACTTTCGTCCGACTAATATACCGGCTTGTGGTCCTCCCACTAATTTGTCTCCGGAAAAGCATACTACGTCTGCACCGGAACTTAGGCTTTCCTGCACAGTAGGTTCGTGTCTTAGGCCAAATGCTGTGGTTTCAAGTAGTGCTCCTGAGCCTAGGTTATCTACCACGGGTAGCCCATGCTTGTGCCCGAGCTTGACTATGTCCGGTAGATCGGGCTCAGTCGTAAAACCAATGATACGAAAGTTACTGTGATGCATGCGCAGGATTAGGGCTGCCTGATTTTCTATCGCTAAAATTGCATCTTCGTAATCGTGTAAATGTGTGCGATTCGTGGTCCCGACTTCGATGAGTTTTCCTCCTGACTGATTTAACACATCCGGTAATCGGAATCCCCCGCCGATTTCCACCAACTGTCCACGCGAAATCACAACACCTTTGTGCTGCGCTAGCGCCCTAAGAACTAGCAACAATGCAGCTGCGTTATTGTTTACTACGAGAGCAGCTTCCGCTCCGGTTACCCGGCATAGTAGTGTCTCGGTGTGAATACTGCGATTGCTTCGTTTTCCACTAACTATGTCAAACTCCAGCGTGCTGTAATCTCGAGCCACAGACAACATAGCGTCTTGTGCTTCATCTGAAAGGGGAGCTCTACCCAGATTGGTGTGTAGTATTACCCCGGTTGCATTGATGAGTTCGTGCAGTGTGGGCTCGTTTTGTTCCCGGAGCCACGATGCGGCTCGTTCGATTAACTCTGTGGCGGATGGTGGTGTTCTGTCGAGAGCGTCACTCGTCAGTTTGGCGCGACTCTCTGCTAGAACCTGACGGACAGCTGTGGTTGTTAGTGGGCGCCCGAATGTTCTCAAAAGATCTGCTGATGCGTCGTTATGCAGCAAAGTGTCTACGCCTGGCAGGGCACGTAGTCTTTCATTCTCCACTAGATGTGCCTGGGTCCCAAAGGCTGCGTGCGCGCAGTTCTACAAACCATTCTATTGCCACAACTACAAATGCCAGCAAAAGTACTATGCTCCAGTTGAGCGTACGACCTAATTGCAGCCATGCGAGAGTGACACCGAAGGTCCCCACCCAAATTGCCCGGCGCATGAGAACCCGAGAGCTTATCACTCGACGTCCGAAGCGACGTGAGAGGAAAACAACGAACGGAACCGCTGTACCAGTCAATCCGGCCATGCCTAGCAGAAAAAACACCCAGCGCGCATCGACCGTGGGAACTGCGTACAGGAGCAGCGTAATCATGCCACCCCATCCGACTACAAATAGAGTGGCTGCAGCAATGTAAACGCTCATGTAACGCTCGGGAAATGTCTCCCTACCCATACCTAAAGCAATTATAGCGCATGGTAAATGGAGCGCATAGCATGTCTATGTTGTCCGGCATCTATGCAGAAATAGACCGGTTTACTTTTGTGCGGACCACTTCTGATTCTTAGGTCTACGGTTGTGTTTACAATCGGTGTGCCAGTGTATTAGAATTTTGACACGTGTGGATCCCACTGCTAGAATGCAGGCATGTCACATAAGCGTCCTCGTTTCTTCCCACGCACTGACCAATTGAGCGTAATTACAGCGACCATAGGTCTGGGCTATGTTCTGTCTCGCTTTATGTTCCTTCCTGACCGTACGGTAGAAACTATGCTTTTTGGGTCACCAATCAGCGTTCACGTTGATGGACAAGCTATTCTGATTATTCTGTTGGCTGCTTTGATAACTAACGGGACAGACGTTCTAATTCGCAGTCACCCCAGCTTTCGTCTGGAGCCACTAAACCTTCATCCTTTGAGTCACTGGATTATGCCCGTCTTGACCACTCTGACTGCGGGAGTAATTCTCAACAACATTCCAGAGCAGTCACTGTGGCTTTTGGGAATGATCGTTGGTGTGAGTATTTTGGTAATCGTATTAGTCATCGAGTATTCAGTCATTGAACCGGAGATGTCATTGATCTCACGATTGCAAATTGGCTATACTCTCCTTTCCTATCTTGTTGCACTTGTGGGGTTTGTCTGGGTGGCACAGCTTGGAGTCCGGAGTGTAATTTCCGGAACGAGCATACTACTAATTGGCGGGCTAATCTCTTTTCGCTTGCTGCTACTTCATGGAAGCGATTCTGCGGAAGCTGGTTGGAATAGTTTGGTTGTAGGGCTTATTCTGGCTGAGTTGATGTGGGCACTTGGCTATTGGGCACTTCCTCCAATGCTGGTTGGCTCATGGCTACTTATTGTGCTTCATTTATCAGTTGGGATTATATGCATGGGTCGAAAAAGAGTGACATTCGGACGCGCGGTCAGGGAGCACGCTATCGTAGCGCTTGTTGCGTTTGCGATATCTGCGCTGTTGTTGCTTTGATGATAAACTAAATCGGCCTAGCTTAACAAGCTAAGCAGTGGACCTAGTACCATCGCTGCTACAACTAGCAGACCAAGTATTATCAGAAACACATTTGTGCTTCGAGGACCTTGCGTAGGCCTTGAATAGGGTTGCTTTTTTTTCCGCTTTTTGCGCATTTTAGATTGGGTCTTCTTCTTGGTTGAATTGCGTGGGATCCGCTGTTAGTTCGCCAGACAATCGCTTAGCTCGCCACCCAACTAGCCTCTCTGTTCCGTTCAGTAAGCGTTTGATGTTTGGACGGAGTGCCCACAATTGCAGCGCCAAACATGCAAGTCCATAGTACACGTATGCTGTGGGAGCGAGACCTTGACTGGATCGTAAAGTCATAATCACTGTAGTCATTATTCCGCCCGAAATGGTTGCCAATGAGGCATAGCCTATCCCGAAGAGGATAGCAGCGCCGGTCGGTACTAGGATGGCACCAGTCCATGCCCATAGGCCAATGGCGCCTCCCACAGTGGTTACACCACCTGCGCCTCCGCGTAGCACGGTTTTGGTATGACCGGTTTTTGAGTTAGTGACTGTCTCGCGTAAGAATATAGAGAAATTATGGCCTAAGACAGCTGCCACGCCAGTAAGTACGTGCGCCCATGCCCACTCCCATTCGGGTAGTACCAGTCTCACTAGCCATATTGGTAACGCCCCCTTAAATAAGTCCAGTAGTGCGGTGGTCAGACCTGCACCAAAGCCGGCGGCACGGATTACATTGGTAGCGCCGGAACGTCCGCTGCCAACCATGCGTATGTCTTTGCCAGTCATCCGCTTTACTATTACTAGACCGACCGGTATGGCCCCGATCACGTATCCAAGCACAACCATCATAATCGCGATTGTTGATTCCATTACTATCTATCCTCGAGAAAATCGGTGACTTTTCCAGGTATCTCAGCCAACATATGGCCCTGGTTCTACCTGAAGTGTGATTTTATGTATGTTTCCCTTAGTTATGTTGTATCCAAATGTTTTCCATGCTCCGTTAGGAGGACGCGCTAGAATAATATATACTGCATCTGGGTAATGTGCTTGAGAAATATCCGTTTCTGAAGGAATAGTAGATCCATTCGTATGTGAATGAAAGATACCTAGTAAATCTCCACCTGATAACTGGATAGCATGCATAGCACGCAATTGGTCTTGTGGCTTCATGCGATAAATTACCGGACTGTTTTCTACATTTTCTCCCGGATACACGGTTTGCACACGTCCTGCATGACCTCCCAGTATTCCACAGGCCTCATTAGGTAGAGCAGCCTGCGCGTGTGCAATCATTTCTTGTATCTGATCCTTACTGATAGTTAATTTATTTTGCATACCGATGTATTTGGCATTATACCAAGTTTGACTTCGAACATAAGCGCGTTATAATCTAAATGAATTAGTCGCGCCTAAAACGTGGATCAGGACAGATATGTCAGTGACTTACCGTAAAGATTTATCGCGTGCTGTTGAGGATTATCTGAAGGCAATCTATGAATTGCAGCGGGGCCGACAGCAGGTCTCTACTAGTGCCCTTGCAGAACGTCTTGGATTCGCGTCAGCTTCAGTCACGGGAATGTTAAAAAAGTTGCATGCCCAATCCCCATCGCTAGTGAAATATCAGCGGCACAGGGGGGTGACCTTGACTCAAACTGGTGAGAAGATCGCACTGGAAATTATCCGGCATCATCGGTTGATTGAACTTTATTTGATAGAGGCATTGGGGTATTCATGGGATGAAGTGCACGAAGAGGCTGATAGGTTAGAACATTTTATCTCGGAGTCCTTTGAAGATCGCATCGCAACTTTTCTTGGGGAGCCAGAGGTGGATCCTCACGGAGATCCAATTCCTACGAAGGAAGGTTACATTGCTGTTTCTGCTAGTACCCGGCTGAGTGCTTTACAGGTCGGGGAATCGGGTCGTATAACGAAGGTGCTTGACGAGGATCCGGAATTACTGCGATACCTGACCAAGTTAGGGTTGTGCCCGCAGGCTGTGGTGACTGTAACTCAAAGGGATCCTTTTGGTGGACCTATTCATATTCAGACTGACGCAGGAGCCACCCAGATGCTTGGCGATCGGGTTACTGATAGCGTCTATGTAGAATTGGTGCAGTGAGTTACTGTGGACATGTAGCGTATGGATATATGATGGTGCTAGAAGGGCCAGAGAAATTTGCGGCAATCTTCACTTGAAGAATATTCTATGTGGATGATTCTTAAACGTTGATTTTTCCCTTCTCCGCGAATTATAATTTGCTAGCTAATACCACCTTTTGTCAAATTCTCTAGATTCCCGAGTGTTTTGTCTACCTCGGTGATAGTGATTAGCCTACCTTCATCTTTGTGTTTCAGTTTCCCGACCTCAATGCGTTCCGCGGCTACCTCTCTAATTGTAATATCGCGCTTCATTGCGTCCTTGACCAACTCGGCTGCCGCCAGGTACCCAATTAATGGATTTAGGGCCGTTGCTACAATCGCGTTTCGGCTTAGCCAGCCTTCGGCTTTTGCGCGATTGGCTGTGATTCCCTGTACACACTTCTTGTCAAATGCATGTACGGCTCCAATCATTATTTGCATCATTTCAAACAGGTTGTGGGCTATGATGGGCATCATTACGTTAAGTTCTAGTTGTCCAGCCTGGGATGCGAGTGCTACGGTGTGATCACACCCCTGGATGTGGAACATCGCTTGATTGAGCATCTCGGCCAATACAGGATTTACTTTCCCCGGCATGATTGATGAACCGGGTTGTACCACTGGCAAGCTAATCTCATCTAGGCCGGTTGAAGGCCCGGAAGACAGTAGACGGATGTCGTTGGCGATTCGAGCCAGTGTCATCGCTGTCACCCGCAGACTGGAGGAGAAATCAGCTGCGTCCGAGAGAGATTGCATACTCTCAAACAGATTGTCGGATTGAAGAAGCTCTATGCCGGTCAACTCGCTCAGCCGCTTCACCATGCGGGAATGATACTCTGGGTGCGCGTTCAGACCTGTTCCCGTCGCAGTACCGCCGATTCCTAGACGCCGTAATCCCTTAGCGCTGCGGACAATACGTTCACAGTCGCGTCTCACCGCCTTTGAATAAGCGCCAAACTCCTGCCCCATACGAACCGGCACTGCGTCTTGCAGATGAGTACGCCCTGATTTTACTATGTCGTCAAACTCTATCGATTTTGCGTGCAGCGTGTCGGCCAATCCATCCACAGTTTTTATGAGCTCATCCAATCGCCATAAGCATCCCAGCCTAATAGCTGTTGGAATCGTGTCATTTGTACTCTGCGCCATGTTGACGTGGTCGTTAGGGCTGATAGTCTTGTAGTCGCCTTTGTTGCCGCCTAGAATTTCAATGGCACGGTTGGCAATGACTTCATTAGTGTTCATGTTGTGCGATGTTCCTGCTCCTGCTTGGAATGGATCTACTTGGAACTCCGCATCCAAATGTCCCTCCATCACTTCTGTGGCTGCATTAGCGATAGCGTTGGCTTTCTCCTCATCTAAGAGACCTAGCGCATGATTGACATCAGCAGCAGCACGCTTAATCAGGGCCATAGACCATATAAAGGCACGCCATGGACGGAGTCCACTAACTGGGAAATTCTCCAGAGCCCTAGCAGTCTGAATCCCAAAGTAATTCTTTGCGGGGACGGATTTGTCTCCTAAAGAGTCTCGTTCAGTTCGTATTGACGTAGCCTACCTCCCCTCAAGTCGTGTTATATAGCGAAGCGAGAGAGCCTATGAAGGCTCTCTCGCTAGATTCTCTTCGGAATAATATGAGGCGCTCTTGTCGACTAACTGTCAAGCGCGTCGTATCCGGGACCGTCTGTGAAGTAATCGTAGTTGGGTTGTATGTCCTCAGTGAGGTCTAAGACCTCGCCAGCTTCCAGCTGGCGAGTGCACTCAAGCACTACTTGATCGCCTTGGTCATTCTCGCCCTCGTAATGTCCACTTAGGCCGATTCGCGCGATGTATTCTCCGCCCTTTGCTGCATAATCGGCAGGCACCTCGTCTTCCTCGAAGATAGCTTCATAAGGACACTCGGGTACGCATGCGCCGCAGTCAATGCAAGTGTCCGGGTCTATATAAAACCAAGGCCACTCTTCCTCTGGTTTTCCTGGAATGATGCATTCCACTGGACAAACCTCTACGCATGAACTATCGCGCAGGCATAGAGCAGTGATGATGTAGGTCATTGTTGGATATCCTCCTGTGTTTTTCAGGTAATTTGGTGTCGGGGGCCTAGTATGCTTATGCTGCGGTCAGGCGTGCAGACACCTCGTCCCAGTTGACCACATTCCACCAAGCAGACACATAATCTGGTCTTAAGTTTTTGTAGTTCAGGTAATATGCATGTTCCCAAACGTCTAGCCCTAGCAATGGGGTCATCCCCTCTGAGACCGGGTTGTCTTGATTCGCAGTAGAACTAACCACAAGGTTACTGTTTGTGTTAACACTCAGCCATGCCCAGCCACTCCCGAACCGTGTTGCGGCTGCTTTAGAGAATTCATCCTTTAAACCCTCGAAGTTTCCGAAGGTGCCATCGATTGCAGCAGCCAATTCTCCTGATGGTGCACCGCCGCCATTTGGACTCATGCTTGTCCAGAACATTGAATGGTTTAGATGACCGCCCCCGTTGTTGCGAACTGCCGTACGGATACTTGATGGCACTGTGGTTAGGTCCTTCATTAAATCTACAAGAGACTTGCTATGTAAATCGGCATACTGATCCAAGGCGTTGTTTAGATTGGTCACATATGCATTGTGATGTTTGCTATGGTGGATTTCCATAGTACGTCCATCTATGTGAGGTTCTAAGGCCTCGTGTGCATATGGCAATGCTGGAAGCTTATGTGTCATTACTGCTCTCCTCAGGTTGTCGTACGGGGTAGACAATCATTCAAACTTCCTTACGTCACCCCTCGTATCTTTTCTTAAACAAACGCGTGAATTGTAGTAGCAGTATGGGTGGTTTGTCAAGCAATCTATGGCTCTTGGTGGGTAATCTTACGGTGATGGGGTAGGGCGCTGTGAGTGTCCAAGTGACCACTGTGATCCAGATTCGGTTGTTAATTTGTTGTGCGGAAATTAGCCTTTTAATAAATTAGGCATAGGTTGCATCTGATACTTGCATTGGTACATGCTTGTATTGCTACACTACAGTAGAGTGCAATTGATAGTGCCCAATCAGTCGGCAGTCTAATGCAAAATTTACCCTAATTCAATTTTTATTCAGGCAATTGATCATACGCGATTAGGGTTAAGAAGTCCACAAAATCTTGCTGAGTGACCAATTCGTCGAGAAGCTCGCGTGCTAGAGAAAGTCTTTCGGTGGCGCCTGGGATGTCGACAGCGATAGCATTGATCTTTTGCAGCTCCTCGTCGGCAAGTTTCTGGTAGAGATCTTCCACTATAGGCTTCCCGTCTGTCGTTGTTGTGCGTGCCTGATGCAACCATTGCCAGAGCTGTGCTCGCGATATTTCTGCAGTTGCGGTGTCCTCCATCAGATTGAAGATAGGAACACATCCTAGGCCACCCAGCCATGCAGCTAGATACTGTAATGCAACATTAATATTTAGGCGCAAACCTTCCTCGGTTATGCCTCCTCTTGGTATTGTAACGTTGAGAAGCTCAGTTGCGGTCACATTCACCTCTGAGCGCATTATGTCACGTTGGTCTGAGTTGTTTTTCACATGGTTTCGGAACGCACGCCGTGCAACTGGCACCAGGTCTGGGTGAGCTACCCAAGTGCCGTCAAATCCAGCAGCCGCTTCTCTCTCCTTGTCTTTATATACGTTTTTTAGCGCTATCTCAGTGATCTTTGGGTCGCGCCTATTGGGTATAAATGCCGACATTCCGCCAATTGCGTGTGCACCACGACGATGGCACGTTTTGACCAGAAGTTCCGTGTATGCATGCATGAAGGGTACGGTCATGGTAATCTGGCTGCGGTCCGGAAAGCTTACCTCCGGCCAATGACGCAGGGTGCGGATTGCGCTGAAGATGTAATCCCACCGTCCTGCGTTGAGGCCCATAGAATGTTCGCGTAATTCGTACAGTATCTCATCCATCTCAAATGCGGCCAAGATGTTTTCAATTAGCACAGTGGCGCGAATGGTTCCTACAGGTATGTCTAGGGTCTTTTGCGCCCAGATAAAAACATCGTTCCATAGTCGAGCCTCTATGTGGCTTTCCAGTTTTGGAAGGTAAAAGTAGGGGAGGGTGTTCTGCTGCAGAAGCTTGTGGGCATTGTGGAAAAGGTAAATACCAAAATCGAAGAGGGAGGCTGAAATCGGTTTGCCTCCCAATAGCATGTGTCGTTCAGTCAGGTGCCATCCGCGTGGTCTAACCAACAGCGTGGCGGTATTATTGTTCAGTTGGTACTTTTTTCCGTCTGAGCTTGTAAAGGTGATGGTTCTATCCACCGTGTCTCTCAGGTTTTTTTGTCCGAGCACGTTGTTTGACCAAGTAGGTGAATTTGCGTCCTCAAAATCTGCCATAAAACAGTCGGCACCTGAGTTAAGTCCATTGATAATCATTTTGCGGTCCACAGGTCCGGTTATTTCCATGCGCAGTTTTTGCATTTCTTCTGGAGGTGATACTACTTTCCAGTCAGACGTGCGTATGTCGGTAGTCTCCAAAAGGAAATCGGGTCTCTCACCATCGTTGATTTTTTCTTGGCGCTCTATTCTATTGCGCATGATCGCGTCTCGGCGATCTGCAAACTCATGTACCAAGCTCGCAATGAAGTCTAGTGCTGCTGGGCTGAAAATGTCATCGCATCCCTCGGGATTCTTGGCAATAATTTCTATGTCATTTTTCATTGGCTACTCCAGAATCTTTATTTAATGGTTGCAATCATCTTGCACATGTCACATTCGACTAAGGCATTTAGTATTTGCTAATGTTGAATGGACTGCCATACTTCAACATTGATTTCAACGATGCACTTTAATTTTTAGCATTGTGGGATATAACATTGAAGAAAGAGTGCCCTGAATATATCAATGATTCCAATATAATACTGTTCCGAAATGTTGTCAAGAAATCCTCCTAAAAAGTCACTAAACCTTGGGGGGGGATCGTTGTTGCCCTGTGTTGCATTTGAAGAGACACAGGTGTACCATTTGAAGGGTTAAGAATTGAACGGTTGAAATGGGTGTTTTAGTAGTCAGTGTGGGCGCAGTTGTTAAGCGTTGATGCGGATACGGCAAAAGCTTGTCAGGGTTTGTGGGATCTAAGTCTTGTGCTTTATCATAGACATATGTTTTGGATTTCGGGCTCTTTTCGTTGACACTGAATTGCACTCGTGATATTATTTGCACCGCTTGTCACAAATGAAGTTAGAATAGATATTGCAAGGCGTGATAACCCCTGATGGAGGGTGGATTTGCGTAAGGTAAATTATGTCATCTGAATGGATTTTTGTTGGGATATTTCTGATTCTTGCTATTATCTTTGCCATCATTCCGTTGGTGCTTTCTCGTGTTGTTGCACCGAGAAAACCTCACGAGTTAAAGCATCAGACTTATGAATGCGGTATGGAGACGGTTGGGGATACATGGATTCAGTTTAAGGCCCAATACTACATCTTTTCGCTAGTTTTCGTGATTTTCGATGTGGAGATTGTTTTTCTTTTCCCTTGGGCTGTTGCTTACAAGCAGTTGCCCTTTTTTGCGGTGGTTGAGGGTGTGCTTTTCATTCTAATTCTTGCGGGTGGCTTGGTTTATGTGTGGCGTAAGGGAGCACTTGACTGGGTCTAACTGTTTAGAAGATTGACGGTCGTGTGGTGGCGGATGTGTAGCTATCAACTTTTTTGTGTGTTCTTGTTGTGTGCAAAGTCGTGATTTGATTAACTGCGGAGCATTAAATACATGCCGGAATTGAAAATCGGTGATTTACTTGTCTCGTTATATGACATCTTAGGCTGGTCGTTGAGTTTACTAGGTCTCCACTCCAGCGCAGTGTCGGTGTTGCAGAAGATCGTCTCCGGTTTTGTTCTGGCTAATTTTGTTATGCTTACTCCTATTTTTACCATTTGGGTTGAGCGAAAGGTTGCTGGTAGATTTCAAGATCGTCTGGGACCCAATCGTGTGGGACCGTTTGGGCTGTTCCAGTCATTTGCGGACATAGTGAAGCTGGTTATAAAGGAAGATATTACGCCGGCGGGTGCAGACAAAGTTGTATTCAATATTGGTCCCGTGTTGGCAGTGATGTCGGTTGTCGGTATTTGGGCAGTTATTCCCTTTGCTTCGACAATGGTTGGTACTGACATGAATGTTGGCATACTGTACAGTGTGGCTGTGGGGGCAATCGGTACGTTAGCTATCATGATGGGTGGTTGGGCAAGTAACAACAAATATGCTTTGCTGGGCGCTTTCAGGACAGTTTCGCAACTGGTTTCCTATGAAGTTCCTATGATTATTGCTCTGCTCGTGCCGACGATGCTGGCAGGTTCAATGCGAATGAATGCAATAGTGGCTGAACAACAGGTGTGGTTTGTTGTGGCTGCGCCGCTGGCAATGTTGATTTTTTTGATATCAAGCATAGCGGAAGTTGGTCGAGCTCCGTTCGACCTTCTGGAGGCTGAAAGTGAAATAGTGGCGGGTTTTCACGTCGAGTATACCGGCATGAAGTTTGGAGTGTGGATGCTTGCTGAATTCGTGCATGCCTTCACTATTTCTGCATTGGCAGCAGTTGTGTTTTTTGGAGGTTGGCGTGGACCCTTAGCGGAGCAGTATCCGCTGTTGGGGGTGGTCTACTTCCTTATTAAGACCTATATTATTTATTTGTTCCTGCTATGGATAAGGGTTACGTTGCCCCGCGTAAGAATTGATCAAATGAACAATCTAAACTGGAAGTTCTTGGTTCCGCTTTCTCTAGCGGTGCTTGTGGTTACAGCGTTGGTGGACAAGGCGGTGCCTGTTGGTGCTAGTCTGGGTGTCCGCTCCTTGGTTTTGTTTCTCGCCAATGTAGCTTTGATATTGGTATCCATAAGTTTACTGGCGGGATTTTCCCGTAAGTTGCAGGCATCTGAGAATATCAGTGTCGATAGTGGTTAAGAGTGTGCCGTGGTTAATTTTATTACAATGGAAATCCTGCCGTTAGTTTTCGACGCAGTGAAAATTTACCCGATTGCAGTGACTGACTCACGATTTGTTCTGGGATGGAAGCTGTGAGTGCTGCGCAAATCATTTTCATTGTCGTTGCATTGCTTACTGTTGCAACTACGTTCCTAGTAGTCACTGTGCGCAACTTAATTCATGCGGCCCTCTGGTTGGTGGCCACCCTGTTTGGAATAGCGGTGATTTTCGTTCTTCTGGATGCAGGTTTCATGGCCACAGTACAGATAGTGCTCTACATTGGCGCGATTGCTATACTGATTGTATTTGCAGTAATGTTGACACGACGGGTGATGCAGGACGTTGGACCGCAGAGTAATGAGAACTGGTGGTTGGGGACAATTGTTGCCGCAGTTTTTTTTGCGGCTATCTCCACTTTGCTCTGGAGTATTCGTTGGCCTGCGTTACCAGGTGCGGTGGTTGGTGATACCGTATTGGCGCTGGGTCGGAGCCTAGTAGACCCTAATCAGTATGTGATTCCGTTTGAAGTCGCTTCGGTTATGCTTATCATAGCCCTGATTGGTTCGATTACGTTGGCACTACCTGGAAAGCAATCGGAATGAATGAACGATTATCTTTTTTTGCTTCAGAGTGGGTTCAGGTGAATTGATATGGTGCCTCTATCCTGGTATCTTACTTTTGCAGCTGCCCTATTTGCACTAGGTCTTTATGCAGTGCTTGCCCGAAAAAATGCCGTAGCAATATTGATGGGCGTAGAAATAATGCTCAATGCTGTAATTGTTAATCTCGTTGCATTCTGGCGTTATGGGAATCCCTCAGACATAGCTGGGCAAGCCTTCGCTGTAATTGTTTTTGCTGTAGCGGCAGCTGAGGCAGCTGTGGGGCTCGCTCTGATAATCTCGATTTACAGGAGACGGGAAACGGTCATGGCAGAACAAATCGACCTGATGAAGTGGTAATCATGGATTTCTTCTCTCTACTAGCTTGGCTGATTCCTGTGCCGCCATTGCTATCCTTTTTCATAATCATACTATTTACTAACCAAGACCGACGATTAAGCCACTTGGTTGCTCTGGGTGCTATAGGTCTATCATTGCTATTTAGCTGGACGGTTGTGTTCCGGGCGCTTGGCACACATCATTTCGCGGAACATCCCATCGCAGTAAGCGTGGCGTGGCTTCCTACGGGTGATAGCGTTTTTCGTATGGGCGTGGCTGTTGACCCACTAACCGTGGTTATGCTATTTTTTGTGCCATTGGCATGCTTTCTAATAATCCTTTACAGTGTTGGATATTCTAACTACGGCAAACCGTTAGATCAGCGTGATTTGCCAGGTAGTCCTCCTCACCATGGTGTCGAGCCAATGTACTCCCGCTTTTTCGCATTTCTTTCCTTGTTTGCGGGGGCGATGTTGTTGTTGACTGTGGCCGATAATTTGCTTTTGTTGTTCTTCGGATGGGAAATAATGGGGCTGTGCTCCTATCTACTGATAGGCTTCTGGTACGGCCGTAATTATGATGATTCAAATCAGATTACCCCACGGCAAGCGGCTGTGAAGGCGTTTATCACCACTAGATTTGCGGATGTAATAATGCTGATAGGTATTGTTTATCTGTACAGTGAGGCGGGAACTCTAAATTTTCGGGAGATCTTCTTCAGTGCAGATATCATGAATCATTTGCTGCACACGCCTTCGTTGATTGGTGGCTTGGCTGCTGCTCACTTGATTGGCCTACTGATTTTCGTCGGTACCGTTGGGAAGAGTGCGCAGTTTCCCCTGCATGTATGGCTGCCAGATGCTATGGAAGGCCCGACGCCTGTCAGTGCTATGATTCACGCCGCGGCTATGGTGTCTGCAGGCGTGTATATGATTGTGAGAATGTTTCCTCTGCTGTCTGCGGGCGGCGGGGTGCATGGTGGTAGTCCCACAATGACTGTGATGGCATTCATAGGTGGGTTCACGGCACTATTCGCTGCTACGATTGCTCTTGCCCAAAATGATGTTAAACGTGTGTTAGCCTATTCCACCATCAGTCAACTGGGTTATATGGTGGCAGCTCTGGGTATAGGTGCGTATGTGGCCGCGGCATTTCATTTGATGACCCATGCTTTTTTCAAAGCATTACTTTTCATGGGGTCCGGGTCCATTATTCATGGTGTCGAGCATGGAATGCATCATACAAATGAAAAGCTGGACCCACAGGATATGTTGAATATGGGTGGTCTTGCTAAACGTATGCCCACTACATACTGGACGTTTGTGGTTGGTGGATTGTCATTAGCAGGATTTCCATTTGTGACGGCTGGATTCTGGTCTAAGGACGAGATATTGGCAGACGCATTCGCACATGGACACTGGTGGGTATTTGTTGTGTTATTGATTTCTGCATTTTTAACCGCGTTTTATACCATGCGCCAAATCTCACTTACTTTTCTAGGGGATGCTAGAACTGAAAGTGCGGCAAAAGCTCATGAGAGTGCCTGGACAATGACTTTGCCTTTGGTAGTGCTATCGTTCTTTGCTGTTCTTGCTGGATATGTTGGAGTACATATGGATTTTCCGGTTTTGGGAGATATGCTAGGCAACAATCCATTTGAACATTTTGTTGTAGGCACACTTCCCCATCATCTTGATGGGTTTGAATTCAACTGGACCCCGGTGCTTTTCTCGGTTCTTGTGGGAATTGGTGGTTTGGGATTGGGTTGGTTGATCTATGGGCGTAGGCCTCTATCCGCTGGGCAGCCGGATCCGCTAGTTGCACGTCTTGGCCCAATCCACAAATTGCTTGTAGGAAAATATTTCCTCGATGAGTTCTACAATTTCGCACTAGTCCGACCGGCGAAATGGGTTTCCGAGGTTGTGTCTTTCCTCTGGATTGACCGAGTTATTATTGATGGTGTGTTGCATACTATCGCGAGATTTACGATGCGTATCGGAGCGGGGGCGCGCTGGTTTGACAAATGGGGTATCAATTACGCGCCTGATAAGCTTAGTGATGGTATTAGGGCGTCCGGGTATTCATTTCGTGTGATTCAGACGGGGCGTGTGCAAGATTATCTTCTGATAACCCTTACTGCGGTTATAGCTGTGAGCGGCGTGTTGTTTCTAATGTTGAGGTAGCACAGGGAGACGAGACATGAATGAATTTATTATGCAACGTCTTCTGACGCTGATTTTGTTTGCACCTGTGGTAGGTATGGTCGCAGTGATGTTGGTGCCTAGCGAGCGCAAGCAAGCGGTGCGTTGGGTTTCTCTGGTAGCTAGTCTAGTGCCGTTCGGTCTCTCGGTATTACTCTGGGTAAATTTCGACAATGGTGCGACAGGTTTTCAGTTTGAAGAGCGAGCCGAATGGTACACGGTAATTCGGTCTTCGTATCATCTAGGCGTTGATGGTATCAGTGTGCCAATGATTCTATTGACTACGCTTTTGACGCCATTGGGCATTCTTACGTCTTTTGGCATTCAGGATCGTGTGAAAGCCTACATGTTGCTTTTCCTAATGCTGGAGACTGGAATGCTAGGTGTCTTCATGGCGCTTGATCTGATCCTCTTTTTCCTATTCTGGGAAATTGGCCTCGTGCCGATGTATTTTCTTATTAGTGTCTGGGGCAGCCCGAAAGGTGAACGCGAGTTTGGCAGTGGAAAAAGAGTTTCGGCACGGTATTATGCTTCGTACAAATTTTTTGTTTATACACTTGGGGGTTCACTTGGCTTGTTGTTGGCGATTCAGATTCTGGGCCTCGTTGGCGGCAGCTTTGACCTGATTGTATTATTGGACAAATGGCCAAATTTCTCCGGGGAGTTGTTTGCCAACATCCCAACTTCTGCTGTGCGATCCGCTGCATTCTGGGCATTTGTTTTGGCTTTTGCTATCAAAGTCCCGTTATGGCCTTTTCATACGTGGCTGCCCGATGCGCATACAGAGGCGCCTACGGCTGGCTCGATGATACTGGCTGGGGTGCTGCTTAAGCTAGGTGCTTATGGATTTCTCAGACTCGTTCTACCACTCTTCCCACAGGAGGCACATGACGCTGCGCCAGTCCTAGCCTTTTTAGCTATGGCAGCGATTGTCCTTGGTGCGCTTTCCGCCTATGGCCAAAGTGATTTCAAGAGATTGGTAGCATATTCTTCCGTCAACCATATGGGTTTTGTTGTATTGGGCATCGCCGCGGCTGCGTGGGTGGCTGGCAGCAGTGACGCAGGAATGCGTCTGAGTGGTACGCTTGCGACTACTGGTGTTGTCCTTCAGATGTTCAACCATGGTCTCTCTGCGGCAGCAATGTTCTTTCTCGTTGGAGTAGTGTATGACCGTGTGCACACCCGTGATCTGGACGAACTGGGTGGTGGCATCTGGCAGCTCGCTCCGGCCTATGGCGGGATTCTTATATTTAGTTCTATGGCTTCTCTAGGTTTGCCTGGACTAAACGGCTTTGTCTCCGAGTTCGCTATTGTGCGCGGTGCTTGGCCTATCTTTTCTGCAGTCACGGCGGTGAGTATGGTGGGACTATTTTTCACTGGTGCATATATATTGAAGGGAATCCGGCAGGTGCTGCATGGTCCTCGCAATGAGAAGTGGTCTCATCACGAAATGGAAGTGACGACTCGAGAGAAGGTGATAGTTGCGCCCCTGATGCTACTTATGTTGATTATTGGTTTGTGGCCGTGGTGGATTACTAGCGTGATTAATGAAACTGCTAAAAGTCTGATTGGGTAATGGAAATGGGTTTTCCGATTCTGTCAATCATCACTCTCACTCCTTTTGCAGCCGGTGTGCTGCTGTTGTTGTTTCCAGCAGAACGTAAGCGCGAAATCCGAATTACTGCGTTGGCGGCCGCTAGTCTAACTTTAATTCTCTCCGTGGTTGCTTACGTCAGCTATGACATGGAAAAGGCGGGCTATCAATTTGTGGAGAAATTTACATGGGTTGATACACTAGGAATCTCCTATTATGTTGGCGTAGATGGCATCAGCCTGCCGATGGTTCTTCTCACAGGAATGGTTATGTTCACAGGGGTGCTGATTTCGTGGGGTATTGATGATCGACCGCGCGAGTTTTTCGCATTCTTGTTTATTCTTGCTACTGGAGTCTTTGGCGTGTTTGTGGCACTAGATCTGTTTCACCTATTTTTCTTCTATGAAATAGCGGTGTTCCCTATGTATCTTCTGATAGCAATATGGGGTTGGAAGGAAACCCGTGAATACGCTGCGATGAAACTGACGCTCTATCTGTTCATCGGCTCAGTACTTGCTCTCGTAGGGATGTTGGCAATGTATTTTATTTCTGGTCTCGGTACGTTCGACATGATAGCTCTTGAGAATGCTGATTTCTCGTTTGCATTTCAGAAATTCTGGTTCCCATTTGTGTTTTTTGGCTTTGCTGTGTTAGCAGGTATTTTCCCGTTTCACAACTGGAGTCCGGACGGACATGTGGCTGCTCCTACTGCTGTCTCAATGTTTCATGCAGGGGTACTCATGAAGCTGGGCGCTTTTGCGGCTCTCCGTGTCGGGGTTATGCTGCTACCAGAGGGTGCGCGTTTCTGGCTCCCATTGATTATTTTCCTGGCTCTCATCAATGTTATTTATGGTGCGTTTGTTGCGATGATGCAGCGTGATTTCAAATATGTCATTGGGTTCTCCTCTGTGTCGCACATGGGTCTTGTGATACTAGGTGTGGCGACGCTAAACCCACAAGGAATCACTGGGGCCGGCTTGCAAATGTTTTCTCACGGTGCGATGACAGCATTGTTTTTTGCGTGTGTTGGTATCGTGTATGATAGAGCTCACACGCGCGACATCCCATCCTTAGGTGGTATGGCTAGCAAATTACCGTTTGTGACTGTCGCGTTTATTATTGGCGGTCTGGTTTCTATGGGTATGCCTGGTTTCTCTGGTTTTATCGCAGAGCTACCAATATTAATTGGTTTGTGGAATGCAGGCAGCGTGACCAGTGAGTATTTCATAGCGCCGTATTACACATGGATTGTCATCATCGCGGTGGTTGCGATTGTCATCACAGCCTCATATATCTTGCGGGCTGTCCATCGCGTTTTCTTCGGAGAGATGCCGGTTGAATTTGAAGGTCATATTTCGCAGTCCACCTGGCGTGACAAGATAGCCATCGTTATGCTTGCTGTAGTACTGGTGGCTCTTGGTGTATTCCCTGGGTTGATGGCGCCGCTTATATCCACCGGTGCGGAGAACGTGATGGCGGTTCTAGGAGGTATGTGAGTGAGTATTGCTAATTTTCATCCTAATGACTTGCTAGCAATCCTTCCTGAATTGGCTTTGGTGGTCCTTGCAGGTGTAATCATGACCATGGATATTGTTCTCGCCGAGAACCGTAAGCGCCTGTTAGGTCTGACTACGGCTGTTGGTAGTTTCGTCATAATTGCTGCCGCGGTGATTTTCTCGCAACCGAATGGGGAGTTGATTTGGGGCGGTATGATCAGCAACGACATGGTTGCTTTTATTTTCCGGTTAGTGTTTATTTTTGCCGGTGGAATCACTGCCCTGCTAAGCGTTGATGTGAAGGGCGTTGCTCACAAAGGTGATTACTATGCGATTATTCTAGGCGCTGTAGTGGGCATGTGCTTTATGGCTTTAGCGGCAGATATAATTATGCTTTATTTGGCGGTGGAGACTACAGGTATTGCTGGATACGTGCTTGCAGGTTACGTTCATAGGAGTTCCCGATCTGCTGAGGCTGGCCTTAAGTACTTTCTTTTCGGAGCGGCCACATCCGCAGTAATGCTATATGGCCTTAGCTTGGTATACGGTTTTACTGGTGAGACAAATCTTACGGCAATCGCTTCTGTGCTCGCTTCTGGAAAGGTTGGGATTTCCGTCATTCTGGCGTCTGCGATCCTGATTTTGGTTGGTGTAGGCTTTAAAATAGCTATTGTACCCTTTCACTTTTGGGCGCCTGATGTGTATGAAGGTGCACCCACTCCGGTTACCGGATTTATCTCTACTGCGGCTAAGACTGCGGGATTTGCGGTGCTGATTCGTGTGTTTATCACCGGACTAACCGCCAGTGAATATTGGCTACCCATACTTGTGGCGTTGGCTGCTTTGACCATGACGATTGGCAATCTACTCGCTCTTGCGCAAAAGAATATCAAGCGATTGTTAGCATATTCCTCAATAGCTCATGCAGGTTATGCGTTGGTGGCTTTCGTGGCTCTTTCTGAATTAGGTGTTGCCGCCACTGTGTTTTATCTTATGGTTTATGTGATAACAAATCTTGCTGCTTTCGGGGTGGTCATCTTGGTGTCGCGTAGTGGTGCTGGTGAAGAAATTGCTGGCTACGCTGGCATGAGTCGCCGCTCCCCCTATCTAGCTCTTGCTATGCTAGTGGCTTTTTTGTCTCTCGCTGGAATGCCCCCGCTCGCCGGATTTTTCGGGAAATTCTACGTCTTCGCAGCGGCTATGAAAGCTGGATTAGTTTGGTTGGCGCTGGTGGGTGTCCTCAACGCTATCATCGGATTGTACTATTATCTAGTGGTCCTTAAGGTTGTGTACGTTAGCCCTCCTCAGGAAGGTGCGCTAGCCATTGAAGTGCCGCGCGCCTATAGTTTTGCATTGGTTATACTCTCCGTTGGTATCGTTCTGCTTGGTACCGCTGCATCACCCTGGTTTGAGTGGGCGTTGAGTGCTGCCCAGGGCATTTTCTAATTAGTTTTGACGGTCGGTATGGCTTGTGATATAATCCGCAAGCTTCGTCCAGGGAGCGAGTTGACTTCTGAAGAATAGCGACCCCCAAAAGTCATGGCAAGTTACTTTACTATCGGTCACTGGGCAAGTAGGTTGCCTTGCGATTGTTTTAATTGTGTTGGCGACGTGGGCTGGGCGGTGGCTAGACAGTGTTTACGGAAGTGGAAGTTCGTGGTTCACAATTGGGCTACTAGTGCTAAGTGTGCCGGTTGTGTTGTTCCTGACGCTCAGATTAGCTTTGCGGTCCACACGCAATTTAAGTGGGGAGCTAGAATCATCTAAAGGAAAGGATTTCGAGAGTGACGACAGCAGCGACTCCTAAGAGGCGGTTTGGTGTAAAACGCTGGATAGTCCTAGCTTGCATCATTCTGGGGGCTTACTTGCAGTTCGGGCCATTACCGACAATCGCTCCTAATGTGTTTCTTCCTGGGGAGAAAATAGGACATCCCCCAATAAATATTCCTGTTATCAATCAGCCTTTGACCAACACACTAGTGGCTACTTTTCTGACTGATATAGTTGTGCTGTGTCTCGGGTTTTTTATTTGGCGTAAAGCTACTAAAGGAGACCTAGTTCCTAGCGGTTTCTATAATGCCCTAGAGGCCTTATTTGAGTTCTTGTGGAATACTGCGGTGACTACAGCAGGCCGTAAGAATGCCATTAAATTCATTCCCTATATGGCGACAATTTTTATAATGGTATTGGTAGCTAATTGGATGGAGCTGATACCAGGGGTTGATAGCGTTGGTGTTTTGGAGCCTGCTCATGGCAAATTTACTGGTTATGAAGCACATCCTATAGGTTCAGCTTATTGGCTAGATGGCAGGCATGAGTTGCCTCATGATGAAGGCGGTCATGGGCTGTGCCATTCCTGTACTATAACCCCATACGTCAGAGCTGCTGCTACTGATCTCAATTTTACCTTGGCATTGGCGCTAATCTCGGTGTTTATGACCCAAGTGTTTGGCATTGCGGCTCAGAAAATGGGTCATGTAACAAAGTTCCTTAATTTTCGTGCTTTAGTTACTAAGCCGGTCTGGGGAGCAATGGATTTTGCAGTAGGAATTCTGGAGTTAATCAGTGAGTTTGCCAAGATCCTTTCATTTACATTTCGGCTCTTCGGAAACATTTTTGCGGGGCAGTTGTTGTTGTTTATTTTGGGGTCATTGATTTCGTTTATAATTCCTACTGGTCTGTACCTTTTTGAGATATTTGTTGGTTTGATTCAAGCCTATGTGTTTGCTATGCTCACCTTAGTTTTCATGAGCCAGGCAACACAAGCACATGGCGCTGAGGCTCATTGATTGTATGAGGTGTAACATAATACTGGAGGGTATGTACGATGGAAGGTGATATAGTTGAAGCAGCTAAATTAATCGGTGCAGGTTTGGCGGCCATTGGTGTGACGGGAGGAGGTATTGGTATTGGGTCAGTTGTCGGCGGTGCTGTTCAAGCAATGGGTCGCAATCCGGATGCAGCGCCACTGATTCAGACCAACATGATCATTGGTATCGCGTTCGCCGAGGCCGTTGCGATTTATGCCCTAGCAGTGGCGTTTATCATTTTGTTTGCGAGCTGAGCAGGGCATCAAAGCTCGAGAAGAATTGGAATTAAATTAGGAGGCTTATATATGGAAGCCTTAGGAAATCTTGGAATAAACTTGAGTTATCTTGTCGTACAGATACTCAATTTCTTTATTGTTATGTTGATTATGTCGTTCTGGGCCTACAAACCGATACTTAAGGTTCTTGACGAACGGCGTAATAAAATCGCGCAGGGTCTAGAGGATGCGCGTGAGGCTGCTGATGCACGCGCTAATGCGGAGAGCGAGGCTGAGAAAATCATTGCTGATGCTCAGGCTGAGAGGGCTAGCATTGTTGCGGATGCTACGCAGCGAGCCGAGAAGACTGTCGCAGATATGCGTGCCGCTGCTGAACAAGAGAAAGCACAAATTTTAGAGCAGGCTCGTGAGGATCGGGAGGGTGTAATAGAAAGTGCCCTATTGGATATGCGCCCTCAGGTAGCTTCTCTGGCAATTGCAGCCGCAAATAAAATCTTGGACGTTGGGCTTGATGAGGCTCGTCAGAAAGCACTGGTAGATGAGTTCTTCTCTGGCGTCTCTGATGGGAAGGTTGCGGTTCTGGAAGGAGCCAAGCTGCAAGGGCAGTCGGCAGTGATTACGAGTGCCATCACCTTGACTTCGGATGAACAAACTCAGATACGAAGTGGATTGGCAGAAAAGCTGGGAAGCGATGCTGATATATCTTTTCGTGTCGACCCGTCTATTCTAGGTGGAATAGTTGTACGGGTGGGCGAACATGAAGTGGATGGATCGGCACGTCGTTCTTTGGAGAGTTTGCAGCAAAGCTTGGTATAGTCTCTTTCTAAAAACAGTGAATTGCAGCCCTGAGATAAACAATTTATATCTCGGGGCTGTTGTAGTTAACGTACACGGTATAATTACTAGGGTACTAAAGCGGAGTTTACTACGTTTATCTTGACTATCTCTCTGACAGTATAGTGAAAATTTCTGAATTAATCGAGTTCGTCCAGCTCTCTAATCTACACAATGCTAGTGACTTGGAAATCACGGCGGTCGTAGAGGATTCGCGGGCTGTAATCCCCGGAGCTATTTTTGTGGCTCGACGTGGTCGGGAATATGACGGACATAGATTCATACAGGCAGCATTGGATTGTGGGGCGGCCGCGATTGTGGGTGAGATAGATTTGGGGAAACTACCGGAATCGTCTGCTAAGATGTCCGTTCCCTACTTGCAGGTACCGGACGCATCTGTCGCAGTAGGTAATCTTGCTGCTGCTTTTTATGATTTTCCGGCACATGATTTGGTGATGATTGGTGTCACTGGAACTGATGGTAAAACCACTACTTGTAATCTTATCCATAATGTTTTGCGGACTGCCGGTATACCCACGGGCTTGATATCTACAGTAAACGCTGTAATCGGTGATGAGGTTGTGGATACCGGATTTCACGTAACTACACCAGATGCAGCTGCAGTACAATCTCTTCTATCTCAAATGGTGGCAGCTGGCATGACTCATTGCGTTCTGGAGGCCACATCCCATGGTCTTGCGCAGCACAGGCTGAATGGTTGTGAATTCGATATCGCGGTGCTGACCAATATCACACACGAGCATCTTGATTATCATGGTTCACTGGGCGCCTATTTGCAGGCAAAAAACATGCTTTTTGATGGTCTGTCATCTTCCGTGCCGAAGGCAGGTATACGCAAACTTGCAATCCTTAATCGTGACGATGAGTGTAGCTATTCGTACATTCGTGAGAGATTGGAGGTGGCTTGCGTAGATTATGGTCTTCGTATGTCCACCAACTATCAGGGCGAGAACGTACGAGTTGTTGAGTCTGGAACCTGCTTCGATGTGATCTCAGAAAGTGCGACTTTCCAGGTTGATACCGCACTTATTGGAGAATACAATGTTTCCAACTGTCTTGCTGCCGTTGCAGTGGCGCGATCTGGTCTTGATATTGGAATTGAAACCATACAGTCTGGCATATCAACAATGCCGTCTATACCAGGTAGAATGGAGTATATAGATGTGGGGCAGGAATTTGATGCAGTGGTGGATTTTGCGCATACTCCGAACTCTCTCCGTGAATTACTCAGGGCTGTAAAAGAAATAATATCGGGACGCGTAATTGTGGTGTTCGGGTCGGCGGGCCTACGCGACACTGCTAAGCGTAGCTTGATGGGTTCCGTGGCTGCCGAGTTAGCTGATGTTACAGTAATTACTGCTGAAGATCCTCGTACAGAGTCTCCTCTGGATATAATGGCAGAGATTGCCGCTGGGTGTGTTAAGGTGGGTGGCATCGAGGGCGAGACATTCTGGAGGATGACAGACAGGGCCGAGGCAATTAAATTTGCAGTGGACCTAGCTGGACCTGGCGATATTGTGCTTGCGTGTGGTAAGGCGCATGAGCAATCAATGTGCTTTGGAGCAGTTGAATATCCGTGGGATGATCGCGTTGCTATGCGCGCAGCGGTGGCTGAACGTATGGGAACGGCAATGTCTACTCCGCTAGTGCTACCTACGTCAGCAATGTTCTCAGATGGATCTCGATTGGATATCAACGGTGGATAAAAAACACTATGAAACCTTGGTGACTCTGTCACTGCTACTGCTTGATGCGGTTGCTATCACGGTAGCGTATTTGCTGGCTTATCAACTGCGCGCTGCTATCGCTTTTCCCAGTGAGCCACAGGGCTTGGAATCCATCACAACATATGGTCGTGTTATTCTGGTTCAGGTTATTTGTGTGCAGTCTGTTTTCTACTTGAATCGTCTCTATCACAGCGCACGCAGCATCGGGAGAGTGGATCGTGCCTCTGCGGTGTTTAGTGCGGTCTCTGTTGGTGCGCTGCTGTCTATTGCATTTGCCACACTACTCTTCAAGAACACTGTTTTTGAGGTGGATCACTCCCGTACGATTGTAGTTTATGCATGGTTATTAACGATAGTGGTTGTACTTCTTGGTCGTGGATTGCACAGCCGTGCTCTCGTGCTATTGCAAGGCCGCGGACTTGGCTTGCACCGGTTGTTGGTGGTAGGCACCGGCGATGCCGCAGCTGTGGTTATTCAAAAGGTTACCTGGTCTCCCCGGATAGGATATCAACTGGTTGGTTTGGTAGATGGAGACGAAGCGCCGACTGAGATGCTTGGTGCGACGGTTATTGGACATTCGAATGATTTGCAAAACTTGGTTGAGGAGCACGCAATTGATGAAGTGATCATTGCTCGTCCTGATGCGACTAGAGATGAGCTAATTGGTTTAATCGCTCGATGTCAGCGAGGACGTGTCAGTGTCAAGGTGGTACCTGATGTGTATGAGATTATGGCAGGAGAGGTTTCGGTTTCTGATCTTGGTGGTCTTCCTCTTCTCACGGTCAGGGACATAGCGCTGCGCGGTTGGCGTATGTCGCTAAAGCGTGTGGTGGATTTGATAGTCAGCGCAGCCGGGATTGTTATATTGTCTCCCCTGATGATGTTGGTTGCGGCGTTAATTAAGATAGGTTCTGACGGGCCCGTTTTTTTCTTTCAGGATCGGGTTGGTCTTGATGGCAAGGCATTCAAGATATTTAAGTTTCGTTCAATGCGCACCGATGCTAATGAGATGCGCCAGTGGACGGTTGCGGAGGACTCGCGTCGTACTGGATTAGGGCGTTTTATCCGTCGCTTTTCAATCGACGAACTCCCCCAATTGATCAACGTAGTACTGGGTGATATGAGTCTAGTGGGCCCTCGTCCTGAGCAACCTCAGTTTGTGGAGCATTTTCAGGAGCGAATTCCTCGGTATATGGAGCGACATCGAGAGAAAGCCGGAATGACTGGATGGGCACAGGTCAACGGGCTCCGCGGTGACACCTCCATAGAAGATCGGACGAGGTATGATCTGTGGTATGTGGAGAATTGGTCGCTGTGGTTGGATTTTAAGATCATTTTGCGTACAGTATTTCAGGTGCTCGCGGGAAGAGCTTACTGAGGGGAGACCAGATACGGTGATTTGGGTGAGTGGTGTTTCTACATGTATGAGATCGATCGTTGTACTTGCCAGCCAGAATCCCATGTGGTATATTGATTTTGCACTCTTTGGCCAATCCCTTCTTGCGTGGAAGGGATTTTTTATGGAGACCTTGTGTCAGGAGCAATAGTACGATGAGTAACTCATTTATGAAGTCGGAACGACTACTGTTTACTTCAGAGTCGGTGACTGAAGGGCATCCAGACAAGATGTGCGATCAAATTAGTGATGCGGTCCTAGATGCCATAATGGCTAGAGACCCACATGCTAGAGTAGCTTGCGAGGTTGCTGTGAAGACCGGTTTTGTTATGTTGCTGGGAGAGATAACTACCGACTGCAATGTGGATTTTGACAGAGTGGTGCGTGGTGTCATTGCGGAAATCGGTTATAACAACAGCGCAACCGGCTTTGACGCTGAGACTTGTGGTGTACAGGTGGCGATTTCCTCACAGAGTCCTGACATTGCTCGTGGTGTTGAAAAATCCATGGAGGCAAGAAACAGCGATATCGCTGAGACTGATGTAGAAAGGTTAGGTGCCGGTGATCAAGGGATGATGTTTGGCTTTGCCTGTGATGAAACAGATGTACTAATGCCGATGCCGATTTACTTAGCACACAGGCTTACTCATCGCTTAGCACAGGTCCGGCATAGCGCTATATTACCGTGGGTGCGACCGGATGGTAAAAGCCAGGTAACGGTTGAATATAACTATGGTAAACCCAAGCGGATTGACACCGTGCTGATAAGTACTCAGCACGATCCTGGAATAGACCAAGACGAAATCAGTGAGAAAATGACTGAGCACGTGATCATGCCAGTGCTACCGCCTCAATTGGTTAGTGATGACCTGCGTATTATCACGAATCCGACCGGGTCCTTCATCACTGGAGGGCCAAAAGGAGATGCCGGTCTGACTGGACGGAAGATAATTGTAGATACTTATGGTGGTATGGGTCGTCATGGTGGCGGTGCTTTCAGTGGTAAGGATTGTACTAAGGTGGACCGGAGTGCTTCCTATGCTGCGCGTTGGGTTGCTAAGAATTTAGTGGCTGCCGGGATCGCCGAACGTTGTGAGATTCAGATTTCTTATGCTATCGGTGTTGCTAAGCCTCTCAGTATCAATGTCGAGACTTTCGGTACGGGTACTATTGAGGACGCAGCAATCAGCGCGATAATCTCAAAAGTGTTTGACCTACGGCCCGGTGCAATTATCCGTGATTTGGATTTGCGCCGCCCTATTTACCGACAGACTGCTGCTTATGGGCACTTTGGGCGTGAAGATCTCGATTTGCCTTGGGAGCGTATAGATAAAGTGGAAGCGCTGCAAGCGGCTGTCAGCCATTAGAGGCAGGCATTCGTATATTAGTCAACTTTTCACCGACTGGCAGGATGTCGGGTCATTGCCACTAAACGCCACATGTCAATGAATTGTATCTTCTTTAGTAACTATTATCTGGTATGGCTTGTCGAAGTATATCAGCCAGCCTGACTTAGAAGCGGATATGACTGGGTTGGGATGACCTGTATTCCGAACAAGTGTGATGGCAATGTAATGGGGATTTGGGATAAGAAAATGAAGTATGCATTCCATGGTACACTCTCGCTGTGACAGTATCTTCAATAATTTCAGTATTCGGATCCTCTCTGCCGACTGAGGGGATGTCTGAATATGCTGAGGCGCGAGAATTAGGTGGCATTCTTGCTAAGTCCGGATACATTATTGCCACTGGTGGATACCGGGGAGTGATGGAAGCTGCTAGCCGGGGAGCTAGCGAAGCGGGTGGGCATGTCATTGGTGTAACCTGTGATCGGATCGAAGCATTCGTGCCTGGCTTGTCAGCGAATCGTTGGGTATCAGAGGAAATCCGGTTTCGTGATTTGCGCGCGCGATTGAATCATTTGGTGGTAGAAACTCAGGCCGCCATTGCTATGCCAGGAGGCATTGGTACTCTTTCGGAAATTGCACTTAGTTGGAGTTTGTTGCAGACTGCCGAAATGCCTCCGAAACCATTGATATTGGTTGGGCACGTTTGGGACTCCGTTGTCCGTATTTTCCTGGATCAAGCAGATGAGTATGTCGGTGAAAATGACAGGGAATTGGTACGCAATGTGGATACTGCAGTTGAAGCGGCTAGGTTGGTGGCGGAGTATCTGTGATTGCGTAAACTGTTTCGTATTTTCCCTAACGGTTACACAAACATAGCGAGTAATCAGGTCATTAAGCACTAGAATGTCTGAAGATAAATTACCTTCTCGCAGCGAAGATTATAACGACTGGTACAACAGCCTAGTGATTCGGGCGGATTTGGCCGACTATGGCCCGGCTCGTGGCACCATGATTGTCAAGCCTTATGGATGGACGTTATGGGAAAACATCCAGCAGGCACTTGATCGGCGTTTCAAGTCCACTGGACATGTGAATGCTGGATTCCCTATGCTTATCCCAAAAAGCTTCATCGATCGTGAGACATCGCACGTGGAGGGTTTCTCTCCGGAGCTTGCTGTGGTCACCGTCGGTGGGGGCAAGCAGCTAGAGGAACCCTTAGTAGTGAGACCTACTTCTGAGACTATCATTGGGCACACTTATGCCAAATGGATCAAATCGTATCGTGACCTACCACTGTTAGTTAATCTGTGGAATAGCGTGGTGCGTTGGGAACTTCGAACCAAGCTGTTTCTTCGCACTCTTGAATTCTGGTGGCAAGAAGGTCACACTGCTCATGCCACATATGAAGAAGCGCAGGAGGAGACCCGACAGATGTTGGATGTATATCTTGATTTCGCACGTAACGAGGCGGCGGTCCCTGCATTTTTCGGACGCAAGAGCGATTCGGAGAGGTTTCCGGGTGCCGATTTGACCTACTCGATGGAAGCTATGATGGGAGACAAAAAAGCGCTTCAAGCTGCTACTTCACACAATCTTGGCCAGAATTTCGCGCGTGCGTTTGACATACAATACTTGGATCAAAACAATGAGATGCAGTACTGTTGGACGACATCGTGGGGACTATCAACTCGTTTCATCGGTGCGATGATCATGACACACGGTGATGACCAGGGGTTGATTCTACCCCCTCGTCTCGCTCCGCACCAGGTTGTTATTGTGCCAATATACAAGAATCATGACGAAAAGGCATTGGTGATGGAGGTAGTAGAGCGCATCAGTCGATTGTTGGAAAGTTCCGGTTTGCGATTAAAGATAGATAATCGCGAAGGTTTGACGCCTGGATTCAAATTCAATGATTGGGAGATGAGGGGTGTACCATTACGTGTGGAGATTGGGCCGCGGGATGTGGCTAATGAGTCAGTGGGTCTTGCACGTCGGGATATCCCGGGTCGGGACGGGAAATCATTTGTGCCACAAGAAGGAATAGGACCGGTGGTTGAGGAGATTTTGGCAAAAATTCAGCTTGAGTTGCTGGAGCGTGCCACCGCTTTTCGAGATGCAAATACGCATCAACCTCGCGACTACGCGCATTTTAAGGAGATAGTGGCTGATGGCTTTGCCTTTACCGGGTGGTGCGGTGGAGAGGAATGTGAGACCTCCATTAAGAATGACACAAAAGCAACCAACCGTTGTATGCCTTTCGAGCAGCCCAAGGATGTGGGTTTATGTATTTATTGTGGCCGTGCAGCTGTAGAACAGGTGTATTTCGCACGGGCGTATTGAATGTATTTTGTGCTTGAAGGTCGGCGTGTAGGGGGAGCAGAAGTATGAAGTACAGCGCAGAAGTCTAGGTCGATTACCAATCTCCGGGGAAACTTGAACGACTTTTCCAGATTATTCAGAAAGAAAATAAGGAGTCCATCTTTAAGCTAGATGTAGTTGTCTGGTACCGCTTTGCCCCCGACAATCTTTTATGCGCAGCCTGGTTCCACCTCCTAAATGTTGTTCTCCTGAATATGGTGCAGGATCTCTAAGAATTACCTGGATACTTGCTGTATCCTTGAGCATCTTAAGTAGTCTGATTGTGTAGCTCCTCTCCGATACACATCTGGTTTATCAACCCGAACATATACCGTACTAATTATTTCTGGCTGTGCCCGTCCTTGTTATTGGAATTTCGTTATTAGCAAGCGCGACAAAAAAGGCTATCGTCGTTGGGTAGGTCTGGGTAGTACGGTAGGGTATGTCATCATTGCCATTCTATGGATTTCTTGATTTCTATGGTTACGTTGGAGGGACACAACTTGCGACAATGAAGCTCATGTGAGTCGACCCTACCAGAGGGTTTTGGTTGTCGGTATGGTATAATTCGCCGCATTGAGTATGCTGTTGGGTCGGTGTTGCCAATCTAGAGTGTGTTGAGACGTTAAACAGGTGGAAAGATGGTATGACGATGTCTAAGGATGCAAAAACAGAGATTATCAAGGAGTTTCAACGTGATGTTAGCGATACTGGTTCGCCTGAAGTGCAGGTTGCGTTGCTAACACGACGGATTGAGTACTTGACCGACCATCTTCGTGAACACAAGAAGGATGAGCACTCCCGACGCGGTCTTTTGAAATTGGTTGGACAGCGACGTAGACACTTGAATTATCTGAGCCGACATGCTCCGCAAAGCCACGACGCGGTTGTCTCTCGTCTGGGATTGCGGAGAAAATAGGCTCTGCGGGTTTTTCTGGATTGGGCAAGTGGATAGAATGAAATCCATTTGCCCGTTTTTTATTTGGTTCCGGTCTGGTTGGTGAGGCATTGGAGAGAGAATAGGAAGCGATATGTGCGGCGTTTCCTTTCCTGTTTCCAGTCCCTGACCTTCCTTATGGCCGGTTTGTTATTGAGCGTCATCGCGTGTTCGGATGCGTTCACAGGCTATAGAGGAGGTTTATTATGACAGATGCAAAGCAGTACAACGCTGTAGTTGGTGGTGACACAGTCACTGTCGAAACTGGAAAGTTGGCCAATTTGGCTGGTGGTGCGGTTACGGTGAGGCAGGGAGACACCATGTTGCTCGCAACCGCGACTATGTCGAAGAATCCCCGTCCTGGGATTGACTTCTTTCCGTTGAGTGTTGACTTTGAGGAAAAACTTTACGCTGCTGGACGTATCCCTGGATCGTTTTTTCGGCGTGAAGGTCGTCCTAGCGAGGGCGCGATTCTTACCTGTCGCCTAACAGATCGTCCGCTGCGTCCCCTTTTTCCAAAAGATTTACGGAATGAAGTTCAAATTATTATCACAGTGCTTTCGGTAGATAGTATCCATCAGCCGGATATCCTAGCTATTGTTGGTGCTAGCACTGCGTTGTCAATCTCTGATATTCCGTTTGGAGTTACGCCCTATGGCGGTCCTGTTAGCGCTGTCCGGGTGGGTTTGATTGATGATGACTTTGTCATCAATCCTACTTTTGAGCAGATGGAAACATCAAAGCTTGATTTGCGACTGGCCGGCA
>JAKUPR010000130.1 GCA_022450585.1 Anaerolineales bacterium
AAGAATATTATCGCGATCCTGAAGAAGTGTGAGATCCTTTGTCGGATCACCATCTACCAACAGCATGTCAGCAAGATATCCAGCTTTAATTTCACCAACTTCCACTGAACCTCCCATAGCAAAAGCCTCACCACCCCACTTGGTCGCCGCAACAAGCGTTTCAATAGGCTTAAAACCAAGCAGATTAACCATATGCTCTAGTTCACGAGCATCGGCACCATGTGGATTAAATGCAAATCCATAATCACCAAAAGGTAGAATACGAATTCCCCGCTTGAGCATCTTTTGCATCGTTATGTGCGCAGTCTGGAGTTCCGCTTCTACATTACTGATCATTGCTGTATCGCAACCAAGCATCTCCCAATCATCTGACTCATAAGCACATACATAAAGTATCCCAACAGCTGGGCAGACCCAATGTTTAGATTTCTTTTCCTCAAGCTTATCAAGCAGCTTTGTCGTAGCAAAAGTTGCATGATGAATTATTTGAATGCCATATTTTAAACAGAGTTCTATAGACCCAGTTGCCCGGGCATGTGCTGCGAGCCATTTACCTCTCGAATGCGCAACCTCAGCCGCTGCAGCCACTTCATCTTCGGCCATTGTTTCGTAGCCACTCTGACCGTTCGGCCACATTCCAAGAGTATCACCAGAATTAGATATTTTTATCAGGTCAACGCCCTCGCGAATCAATTCGCGTACAGTACGTCGCATCTCTACAGGGCCATCACATATCATCTCAAAGGACTGATGATGCATGTGCAGCTGTCTAGCATCCCCATTACCACCGGTACCAATTAACTGCGGACTCGCTGCCCGCATCCTAGGTCCAGGGGAAAGTCCAGCATTGATCTCATTACGAAGAACTATATCGAGTCTTGGCTTTGCACACGCTGCGCTCACCACTGATGTGAATCCATGATCTAAAACAGTTCCAGCATTTGCTCGCGCATTAAGGATGTGCTCCTCAGGGGGCAAATCCCCGATATCGGTTAGGCCCTCTGAGTCAGGATAGCCAATGTGGCTGTGACAGTTGATCATACCCGGCATCAACGTCGCCCCGTCGGCATCAACTACATCCGCTCCCTCTCTATTAATCTTATTGCGGCCACGAGAAACAGTCTTGATTCGATTGCCTTGAACCAAAACCTCACCTACATACGGTTTCTTTCCGCTGCCATCAAATATCACAAGATTTGTGAAAAGCTTGTTAGCCATGAATTATATCCTCCGACCACACCATTACCCTAATGCAACAATACTGTTTAGCCTCAATCTTCTCAAGAGCAACAAACCGATGATTGAAATTAGGAAACCTAGTCAAGGCCATGCGCTTTGATCTCCACTTCAACGAAGACAAATTCGAAATCATTTGGATTTATGACGTCATGCTCCACGCCAGCCCGTCTGTTATAAGCTTTTCCAAATTCTAAAAGTGCTTCTGACTCGCCGCTAGAATTACACATCATTAAAGTACCTGACGTCATCGGCACCACGACGTAATCATACTCGTGCCGATGCCAACCTGTAGCCGCGCCTGGTGGAAATCGCCACTCT
>JAKUPR010000014.1 GCA_022450585.1 Anaerolineales bacterium
ATGCGGGTGGCATTGACAGCAGTGTTAATAGGTGTTGGGGCAAAGATTGTTGCTGACGAACAGGGCTGGTTTCGGCATCACTCAGCGGGTCGTGTCGTAACTACAGCCGAGAATCGGATATTTGCTAGAGTGGAGAATGAGATTGAACTTATCGCATTTGACGGTGAGACGATTAGAGTTGGAGCGGAAGATAAAATTTCGGTGGTACTTTATTGGCGGGCGGAACGTGAGCCGACGCGCAACTACCAGGTGTATGTACATCTTCGCGACAAGGCGGGTAAGTTGTGGGGTCAATCAGACAAAGTTAATCCGGCAAGTTTTCCGACTACGCGATGGTCGACGCAGAAGTATGTTCGTGATGCCCACGTGATTTCTGTGGATGCTCTGACTCCCAAGGGGGAGTATCAAATATTCGTGGGGTTGTGGGACCATAAAACTGGTGAGCGATTTCTCGCATTTGATGAGCGCGACTGGCTGCTTGGGGAAAGTGTAGAAATTCCGATTACGATAAACGTGGATGAGTGACAGCTATTTCTTTTGCGCGTATATTGATCGATAAACTAGCCACGAGTTGCCAAGATTGTCAGGGGGAGTCCATGGTCCATCGACAATGTTTGTGATGTGATATTCTGAGAGCAATGGCACGAGTGTTTCCTCATCGCCGGGTATGGCCAGTATTAGAAGATTTTCCTGCAAAGAGCTTAAATTGGGTAGGCTGTGCAAGTCATAGCGTTGAAATTGACTGACTGTTCCGAGGTCTAAGGGCACTAGGAATTCCACTGTGTAGTATCCGGAGCTACTGTAGCGTGGACAGACGTTTGTTGCGATTAGTACTTGGTGGGTTGGATGTGGTGGGGAATTATCCGAAGTGATGGTGGCGTCCGGCCATCCTGCGCCAAGAAATGAATTTATTTCGCGTGATGCAATCGTGCATTGTTCGTCAAACCAAAAACCTGCTGACGGTGTTCCGAGATAGTTGTCTAGGTATAGATCGCGAGTGGTTATATAGACTGAGCAGAGTAACGTACCAGAACTTAAGGCTATTGCGAGAAAGCTCGGAAAGTAATTCCGTAATTTGCTGTGTACCCAGCGTAATCCAAGTGCGGGAAGAATAAACAAGAGAGTTATGGTGCTACTGGAACGACCAAAATGTGGAGGTTCCTCTGATAGGATAGTTGGGGAAAGGCTTATAAATATAAAGACTAAAATAGGTATAGTAATACGCCTGTAATCTCGTCTTAGCGACACGAGTAAACCTATGAGTAATGTTGCAGATGCGAATGGGTCGAGGGCTGCACGGTTTGGAATGTTGTGGCGTAGGTTCCAGTCACCTTTGCCTGGGATGATAAGCATGGGGAGAACGATAGATGTCTGCTTATAGAGGGTGCTAAATAACTCCGCTACACTGTCATCTGGGCTTATTACGGCGACACCTGCGCTTCGGCCGAAGACCTCGTCTTTGTTGTTCATTGTATAGGTAACAAACGGCGAAACGGCTAGTGCTAGTGCCGCCCAAAAAAGCACCGAACCTTTCCAGTGTCTTCTGTATTTCGAGGATATTAGGCACAAAATGGTGCACAAAATAGGCGCTAGAAGGAGCACTCTTATGGGTGTGTAGGTGTAGAATGCGGCCCCAAATAGTAGGCCGGATAGTATCCAGCGCCATTTTCCGCCTTGTGTGAATGCAGTGATGCCTAGCCATAGACTGAAGGTTATGAACAGGGGTAGTAAAGCGGGACGAGTGGCTAATCTTCCGAGCATTATTGGCCATACAGTGAATGCATTCAGTAGAGCGGATATCATGCCGATTCTGTTGCCGAATAAACTGCGGGCTACTAGGAATACACCGAGCGTGGTTAGCGTGCTAGCTAGGGCTGATGGTAGACGGATTGCGGCGGGTGTTCGTCCAAGGTGTTGGACTGAGAACGAAACTAGATATGCGTGTAAGGCTTCGCGACCGTTGTTTTCTGTGAGGAAAATAGGACGATCGCCAGCAATGATGCGAAGTGCGTCTAGTCCGTCCGCTGCTTCATCGCCGAAAAGGCCGGATGGATGAGTGTTGAGTCCGTACAGACGGAGGGGGGCTCCTAGTAAGACAATGGCAAATACTATGAACCAGAGGTACTGATTGTTTCTCATTGGCTTGGGTGTTCTGTGTCGGTGGAATACATTACGTTTAATGGTATCATGCCATGGAAAGGCTGGCAGGAGGACTATAGGGTGAAAAAACGGGAGAGAGTCGAGGCAGCAATTGCGGGCGATGCAGTGGATCGCATTCCGGTATCGGCGTGGCGGCATCATCCGGTAGATGACCAGTCACCGGAGAAGTTTGCGGCGGCTACATTGGCGTTCCAGAGGGAATTTGACTTTGATTTTGTTAAGGTGACCCCCGCTAGCAGTTATTGCCTGAGAGAATGGGGTGTGCGAGATTCTTGGCGAGGACATGCGCATGGAACACGTGAATATGGTGCGCCGCCCATCAATAATTTGGAAGATTGGGGCAAGATCGCGATTTATGACCCACGTGTTGGGGATATGGGTAAAGTCCTGTTGGCGCTGGAATTGATTGGCGGACAGCTGGAGGCGGGCACGCCGTTTATCCCAACAATTTTTAGCCCTCTATCGCAGGCTCGCAATCTTGTGGGGGACGTGGGACTACTATCGCATATGAGGCAGGAACCAGATGTAATTAGGGGAGCGCTGCAGGTTATTACAGAACAGACATTAGCGTTTCTTGATGCCTGTCGTGAGATAAAAATAAGTGGTATTTTTTACGCTGTGCAGTGGGCAAGTTATGCTCACTTGTCTGAGGTGGAGTATGGTGTGTTTGGGAGGCCGTATGACTTGCAGATACTTCGGTCGGTGAGTGATTTATGGTTAAACGTGCTGCATATGCATGGAAACGACATCATGTTTGAAATGGCTACTGAATATCCTGCGGCAATAATGAATTGGCATGATATGGAGACTGAGCCTGATTTGCTTGATGGATTAAAGAGGTGGTCGGGGGGGGTATGTGGGGGGATACGGCAGGAGGCTACTTTGGCCCAGGGAAGTGCTGATGAAGTGCGTAACGAGGCTCTGGAGGCCATAAGCTCAACGGGTGGTCGGCGATTTGTGCTCGGTACAGGTTGTGTGACGCCGATAGTAACTCCCTATGGTAATTTGAGAGCCTTGAGGAGCGTTGTAGAGGATGAGGAAGCATCGGTATGAGTGGCATTCGGGTGATTTCAGGTAGTGCGCGTGGAAGGCGGTTAGAGCAGGTGTCAGGATCGGGCACGAGGCCGATTTCGGATCGGGCTAAAGAGGCGCTATTTAATATAATCGGGCATGATGTCGTGGATTCTACAATGCTTGATTTATTTGCCGGTACAGGGAGTGTGGGCGTTGAGGCGCTGAGTCGGGGGGCATCACGCGTAGTATTTTTGGATACTAATAGAAAGGCGGTTAGGACTATTAGGAACAATTTGCAACTGACAGGTTTCGGGAATAAATGCGAAATATTTCAAAAAGATGCATTGACCTATCTAGATGACGAGCCTCAAGAGGGATTTGACTTTGTTTACGTAGCTCCGCCGCAATATCAGGGATTGTGGTGGGAGACATTGCTTCGGGTTGATAAAAGCCCCGAATGGCTTAATGTAAATGGGTGGATCATTGCGCAAATTCATCCTTCGGAATTTTCCGAGAAGACTCTGCGGCGTCTCGCATTGATTGATCGTAGGCGCTATGGAAATACAATGCTGTGCTTTTTCGCTAAGGAAGATTGAATAATTGAATATGAATAAAAATAACACGCCGGAGAGTATTTCTAAGATCCTTGAACGGGTACTCCCGGATGTAGAGAGACCTGGACGGTATGTTGGTGGTGAACTCAACAGTGTGCTCAAGGAATGGACGCCGCAGCGAATTAAGGTGGCACTGGGTTTTCCGGAGATTTATGATTTGGGGATGCCAAATCTGGGATTGTCGATTTTCTACGATATTCTGAATGGCAGGGAAGATATGCTTGCGGAGCGTGTATACCTGCCCTGGCTCGATATGGAGAAAGTGATGCGGAGAGAGGCTATACCTCTTTATTCATTGGAGAGTCGACACCCAGTTGTGGCGTTTGATGGTCTTGCCATTTCGATACCCTATGAACAGCTCTATACGAATGTATTGCATTTGTTTAAGTTGGCGGGGATGCCCCTTTACACTTCGGAAAGATTGTACGGAAATTATCCTCTGGTAGTGGCTGGTGGGCACTCAACTTACAATCCGGAACCAATGGCTGATTTCGTAGATGTGTTTTTGATTGGAGAAGGAGAGGAAGCAATTGTTGAAATTTCAGAAGTTGTGGGCAAGTGGAAACAATTGCCAATAGATATAGAAGAATCTAGACAGGCGGCATATGAACGACGCTTGGGTTTGTTGCGCGACCTAGCGGGCGTAGAGGGCGTGTATGTTCCTCGGTTCTATTCCGTTTCATATCACGATAATGGAACTATTAACGGTGTATCCGCGACGGAGGGATGTGTAGATACACCGGTACTTAAGAGAATAGTAAAGCAGCTGCCACCGCCAGTGACTAACTTCATAGTGCCATACGTAGATGTTGTCCATAATCGGGCGGCAATCGAAATTATGCGTGGCTGCACGCGGGGATGCCGTTTCTGCCACGCAGGAATGGTAACGCGTCCCGTCCGTGAGCGTACTGTGGAGGAAATTACGGATGCGGTTAGGTCTATTATAAAAGCCACCGGGTATGAGGAGGTGGCGCTTCTGTCCCTATCTTCGTCTGATTTTGCGGAAATTGCACCATTGGTAGAGGCTATCAACACTGAATTTGGGCATTTGAACTTGAATATATCTCTTCCGAGTCTTCGAATTGAGACGGTGTCGGTCGATTTGATGGATCGCTTGAGGGCGGTTGGTCGAAGGGGGGGATTTACGCTGGCGCCGGAAGCTGCTAGTGAGCGTATGCGGGAAATAATTAATAAGCCCGTGTCAACCAGTCAATTGTTGGAGACTGCTGGTGAGATTTATGCTCGGGGATGGCAGACTATCAAACTCTACTTCATGATTGGACATCCAGATGAGACCCTTGAAGATGTGCGGGCGATTGCAGAGTTAGCAAAGGATGTTCTATCAGAGGGTAAAAAGGCTTTGGGACGACGCGCAAGATTGAACGTGGGTGTGAGTACCTTTGTGCCTAAGCCGCACACCCCATTTCAATGGTCTCCCTGTGATACCTTGGAGCGCATTAGGGAAAAACAGATGTTGTTGCGCCGGGAGGTTCGCGGAAATGGACTTAAGTTGAACTTGAACGATCCACTAGAAACCATGATGGAATCCTGGCTCTCACGTGGAGACAGACGGATGGGCAAAGTGATATATGAGGCATATAGGCGCGGAGCGCGATTTGATGGATGGCGTGAACAGTTTAACTTTTCTGCGTGGGAGGCGGGATTTGAGGCGTCTGGACTAAATTGGGAATTTTATACTGCTCGGGAGCGAGGGTCCGAGGAGGCTTTTCCGTGGGACCATATAGACGCTGCGGTCAAGAAGACCTTCTTGCTAGAAGATTACCAGTGGAGCAAACGAGGTGAGACTCGTGAGGATTGCAGGGACGCATGCTATGCGTGTGGGATATTACCTAAGTTTATCCCGCTTCGAAAAGAGACGGAGGCGGGTGACTGGGAATGCCCAGAGGTGAAGCCTAGGCATTTGCGGCGCAGTCAAGTTATGCGGCTGAGCCCCGTGGCTTCGGATGTGTTGGCAGAGTAGTAAATTGGTTTTCTTTGAAAAAAACCAATGATTGGGTGCTATTTAGTCGGTTGAAGGCAAGCTTACTCACGGCATAATAGTGGTACCCAGCGTGATAGTGAAGGTTTCCGATTCGTTGCCGCTATTGGTGACCGGTAACCTATCTTCGGTTAATGGGTCGTAGAGCCCCGTTGTAATCTTTAACTCGCCCGGATCTATGTCCGCAAGGTCAATGACTACATGGTCGCTAAATATTTCGTCGGGTGCCCACCATGAAGTGGGGTAACCGTATGCGTTAGGCATGGCGTCGAGTTGTGCAACCATGTAGTCTTTTCTCCAGAGATGGACAAAATACTTGTAGTCAATTGGAATTTGTGTGAGGGCGTTCCAATGCAGGACTAGGGTCATTTCGTTGTCTCCATGCTCGATGTCGTAGCCTAAAAGCGCGATTTGGTCTGCGAATGTTTTGTTTACTGTATTCTGCATCGGGGGTATGTCGAAATTGCGTTTTCTGGGTGTAATTTGGAGGTGGTGAGTAAAGATAGGTATGGGTGAATCACCGGTCGAATCGTTGGCAATTAATATGAGCCGGTACTTGCCGGGTGCTTGGGTTGTTGGTAAGCGAAGGAGATAAGTCTCCTTTAGGAAGATATTGCCGGGTAGTTGGGTTATTAGGGAATCAGGGGTGAGGTTTGTGGAGTGATTAAATGAAATGGCGTGATCTTCAGTGTGCAGTTGCCAGTTGAGTGAAAGAGGCTTTAGGTTTGTGCCCTGGGCTGGAGTTTTCCATGTGATTGTTGCAGTTAGTGGTGGTCCTTGTGAAAGTGTGTCTTGGCTAGAGAAACTGTCGATTTGTAAACCATTTTCAAGACGTGCTAATGGAGTGTCATTGCCGCGAAACTGAATGAGATCGGGGTTGTTCAGTTCTGTTCCTACTACGTCTGTATGGCCGTCAGAATTATACATGCCAAAGCGAAGAAAGAGCGGGCCGGATCGGTGTAGATCTTTATGGATGTGTAGATCCAATTTACTTAGGATGTGTTCGCCTGGGTATTGTTGGGATTCAAGAATCCCGGGAGGGTCAACTTGAGAGTATTTTGTACCGTTAGCATCCACTAACTGGACGGATAATTTGTGTGGTTGCGGATGTTCTGTATCTAGACGCCAAAGCATATATATGGTCCAGGTTTTGTCGGGTAACGGCATGCTGTGTGGCGTGTTCAGTAAGAAACCGAGTACTGTGGCGCCATTGGCAAGTTGCACAGGTTGGGCTAAAGGCAAATCGGGTTTGAAATAGTCGGGAGGCTGCAGGCTAGCAATGCTGAACCAGGTAAAAATGTTTTTTCTTTCTGAAAATATGAGGGAACGTTCTGAATAGTTGAATGGTGTCAGGAGAACAGCACCGTTGTCTGGTACTGGGACTCCGTGTTGATCCCATATCACTCTAATGTCCGTCTCTTTGGTTAGCATAAGGGCTTCCCAGTTTCGACATCCAACGCATTTCATAGTCTGAAGGGGGGGATCAGATGCGAGTATTATGACTTCCTGGTCCTTGCTAGTGGCAATTTGCCGACTGTACTTTAGAGCGGCCGCGCTGTCAGATAGAGTATTTTTACCTTCGTATAGTGACAATGATCCGGTATCCTGACGGTAATCATAGTGGAGGTGTGCTCGTAGTAGTATTGTGGCGCCCACGAATAGAGCCAGCATAGTTGGGGCAATGAGATGTTTTGTAAGCAGTAAACCCCGCCATTGCCAGAACCAGGAGAGGTGTCTTCTGTCTAATCTCGGTGTGACCACTCCACCCATGATTGCTCCCTGAATTAGAGCAGCGTTCCCCATGGTCATCCAGATACACCAATTCAACTCGACTCCTTTTGTAAAAAATAGTGCTTCCGTTATGGTCTTTATTAATGGGGCACTTAGCAGTATTACGACTATTGGAACTGTAAAAAATGCTGCTACTATGATGAGGCCTGGGAAGTCCTCTTTGTGAGATAGTCCACGAATTAAGAGCCAAAGCGCACCTACGAGGGTCAGGAATCCTAACGCAGGCAGTGATGGGATGTCCTGCCCGAATGTATCAAAGGAACCACTTAACGAGGCAAAGATCATATTGGTCACGTCGTGCCAGTCTGGGGCAATACGGTGTGGAATGGGTCGAAGATATTCAAGGCGACCAATATGCTTGTATAGGCCAATGGCCCATGGCACCATGAGAAGGAGTGCTATTAATCCGCTGAATACGGTGTGCATATATATGCGTCGGCGTTCGGACTTGTGGTGTCGCCATCCGTACAACCAGCTGAGAATTGCAATTGGTGTCAGGAGGAAGATAGTTGGGTGGAATTGCCCAGCTAAACTTAGCGCTGGCAGGTGAGCGAGCCGTGCTATGGGCTTTTTTCCGTAATAACCAAACAATGTAGTCATAACAAAGAGCATTACGAACGGGGGTGCGAGATTGGGGTTCCAGATGAAGCGGCTGTGATGTACTGCGATTGGATTGATTGCGAGAAAGAAGGCGGCGAGTAAACCGCTGAGTGGACCAAAATATCGCTTGCCTATTGCGTGAACTATGGCGATGGCTATAAGGTTGAGAAGGGCGGTGAACAGGCGTGCAACTCGTGGGTCATTGTCGAGGCGATAAGGAAGGGCGTATAAATAGATAGTCAACGGAGAGTGTTTTAGGCTGCCCACGGACATCCTGGGCCCGAGTACGTCCCAGTCACCTTCTTTAGCTAGAGTTGAGGCTAATATACTGATTCGTTCTTGGTCGGCCATGAAGGGACTCGCGCCGATGTCAAAAATGCGTAACCAGGCCGCTAACAGGATTATGCTAACTCCTATTATGAGAGTTGGATAGGTTTTTGGTTGTAATATCCGACTTAATGAAAAGGTGCTCATATGGTGGGATTCTACGCCTCATCTCGACACCTGAACATGGGTCTGATGTACTGGGAGGAGATGAAGTGATATGGTTCTGTGATTCTGGCTTAACCGTAGTCTACGCTCTGTTCGACACCAACGGAAATTTCTACTAAAGCGCGGAAAACAAGGAAGATGTCGGGAATGGAGTAGAGAGAGGAAACGTATTTCCAATTACTAAGAGCGCTACGAGTACCGGGTGGCCATTGCTCCGGAGATGTGTAGCCACAGTTGTGGCTCAATTTCAGTTTGTGCAAAACAAAGACAGTTGTTTTTCTAGGGAGGGAACGATAAACCCCGTTGGGGTGAGACGGAACGGGAAGGTTGTGTGATGAGAACTGTAGAGCTGGTTACTCAATTTAAGTGGGCGCTGAACAAATGAACGGACGAGTCGGGGATTAGCTCGCCATTGGGGTTTGCAACTTGGAAACGCATATTGGAATTTGGGTCATAAATCCCTACAAAGATTGAATACTTGCCTGAAGGAAGGTCTTTAAGGGAAATTCTGCGTATATCGACTATAGATTCGCCGGGCTGCCATGCAGTCATAGGGTAGTTGCCCGCTCTAGGGCGTAAATCCTGACCGAGCACAAAATTCCCAGTAGAGTCAAACACGTGTATGAAAATCACTCCATCGATTGAGGTCCGTTCCAGCGAATCCCAAAATGAGGTAATAATGAGTTCATAAGCGTTAGTTTCTGACTTAAAGCCGGACAGTAAGACTGGCCCGAAGGCGGCATTTACTGGAGTGGCGTCTTGTGGAAGTTGGAGAGAGTCTCTGAAGGTGAGTGGAACGTCCATCAGTGTCGTTTCGCCGAGACGCTGTCCGGTGTTGCGATCATAAACTACTACTAATACTGTGAGGAGGGAAGGAGCGGGAGCTGAAGTAGGGGGAAAGAGCAAATACTGATCGGAGACGTACTCATTGGATTTCCATTTAGATGCAGGGTATTGAGGGAACGAACCTGTGCCGAGTGCTTGGTCCACCTGTGTCAATTTATCTCCGGATGGGGAGATTATCTGAATTGAGCCGTAGTAGTCGATAGGTAGGGTGTTGGTGGGTCGCCAGTAAAGAGTAATCGACATTGGCTCCCCTGGTTCTAGTGGCTCCAGGGGTGAGTGGGCGGAAAGTTCAAGTGTGTTGCCAAAACTGGTGCCAGCGTGTATCGCGTCTGGGGGTGGTTGTGTTAGCGTGGGCATTGGGATGCTGTTGTCTGCTATCCACGGCAATGTTGTGACCAAGATGCTGCTGGCTGTGAGCAGGGTGACCGGGAATAACGTTTTTCTGAACTGACGGGTTATTATCGGCATGGCAATTTGTACTATCGTGAAGGCGGAAAAGATTGCTAGTGGTCCGTAGGCAGGCGCCCTGAAACGCGAGACGACGTGGAACATGACGGTGGTGCCGCAGAGGGATAATAAAACGAGAATCAGCATCCATGCGTCTTTAGGTATGTGGCGTCTTTGTGTAAATGTAAGAGCAATTCCAGCAAAGCCCAGGGAGACAAGAGCGCCGAATTGGAACGGCAAGATTGCTAAAATGGGTGATACGTCTGTACCATGTTTATGGAAGTCAACGTTATTTGGTATTTCTGTGTTGCCGAAATACAGTGATGTCTTTCGTGTCATAAGCCCGAGCCACCGGACTGGGTTTGCGCGGATGTCGGAAATGGTGGCCTTTGTGTAAGTGGTTTCGGTGCGATTGACGCGTCGATGCGTTTCGCGAAAAGCCTGGGAATATTGGCCTATTCCGGCGGCGTCTCGGTTGTTTCCTAAATAAAGGGTCACTGGCCCATTTGCAGAAATCAATTGGAAATGGCCGCTGTGTTTGTAATTATGGGCTGTGACTGGCAGTATGGGCAAAAGGGCCAATAGCAATACGAGTAGACTAAGTGTGGCTGCTCTTTTTGTGGAGTGTCGGTGTACCCAAGCATAGGATAGGGCAAATAGAAGAACCAGCACTAGGAAGGCTGGGCGTATTAGTGTTGCACAGCCAGATAGTATACCTAGGGTGATAAGGCCGCGGGTTTTGGGCTGGCTAATGTTGTTGACCCATAACCAGATTAGCCAGATTACTAATTGTGACTCAAGTCCGTGGGTGAGGAGTTGGGTATTGTAAAAGATGGCGAGAGGAAGGGTGGCCCAGATAATTGCGGCTACCATGCCAACACGGGCACTAAAGATGCGCTTGCCGATAGCGTACAAGGGAATGGTGGCTAAAGCTCCACCTGCTAATTGTAGGATTTGGTAAAGTCGCAGGTCGGGGCCAAATAAGGTGTGATAATTTCCTAAGAGCCAGGAAAAACCAGGTTGTCGATAAAAACCACTCTGTTTGGGCCAATGGCCGCGGATGAAATCACGGGCGTGTGCTTCGTAGGTCCGGTGATCGGAGCCAATCGGGAAGGCGTCAAAATCAGGTAGTTGAGTAACCAGATCATGGAGGTATGAATAACGGATATAAAGTGCAAGGCCGAGAATTAGTAGCATCGGCCAGAGTTGTCGCGGGCTGGCATGATGTAACTTGGGCCACAATGTCAGTAGGGTGAGAGATGCCGCGGCCAAGGATGCAATTCCGAAGCAGAAAATGCGTATGTCTGATCTGCGTGTTTCGCTGCGTGCCTGTGAGTCGGTGATGGATGTTGGATATAAATTGCTTGACGGTATTAGCCGGATGCCAGCTGGAGTTGTCCATGCGAAGTTGGCCGAGAAGTAACCGTAGTTATGCTCTGGCCTACTAACTTCAAATGTTATGGCGTGTGATCCAGCAGTCAGGGTTTGTACAGGTGTTAAAACTGGGTCGATGACGTCAGCTCGTGATTCATAGATTGTTTTTCCGTTGACTAATAGCCGGGAGTCTACGCGGGGTGGAATAACAAAGGAGACGTTACGGTGTTTTTGAAGTCGAAGGAAACCTCTCCAGCGGATACTGAATGGTTGGGTCGGTGTGATCAGCTTGTCGTTTGAATTGACGAGTGCAACTTGCTCGACACGCTCTGTTGAAAAAGAATTGAAGGCGGAGTCGGTAAAATATGTGGCGGTGAGTCCATGTTCTGCTCTGGGTTGAGCCCAGTATATAGCGATCATTGCTATGAGTAATGATGCTATAGAGATTCTGGAGAATGTCTTTTGGACGTTAGTGGGCACGGTGAGGTATTATATAGCACGTAAAATGCAACGTCTACGTATAACCTTCACAAAAAGCGAGGAAGCACGTTTTATTGGCAACCTGGATTTACACCGGGCATGGGAGAGAACGATGCGACGTGTTGGTGCAGACATGGTGTTTTCGCAGGGATTTAATCCGTCGCCAAAATTGCAGCTTGCGTCTGCGCTCCCATTGGGCATTACCAGTGAGGCTGAGGTTCTTGATGTATGGCTCAATGAGAGAGTAGAAATAGATGATTTTGGAGTACAGATTACTGAAGTGCTGCCGCCGGGCATTCAAATACGGAAAATACGAGAGGCAAAATTAGGTGAGAAATCGTTGCAATCGCGGTTATGTGCAGTTGAGTATGTAGTCGAAATGAGAGATTCTAAATTAATTCGAGAAATTGAGTTGGAGGTAAAGAAGTTGCTATCCCGGCAGACTGTTATGCGCAAAAGGCGTGGGAAAGACTATGATCTGCGACCGCTAATTGAAACACTTGAGGTCAAGCGTGCCAAACCGGGAAATGCGGATTTACATATGCGACTGTCAGCTCGGCCTGGGTTTACGGGTAGGCCGGAGGAGGTAATTAGTGCTTTAGGGATGGCGTCGACATGGATGCACCGAACTGCCTTGATCTTCGTTGACAAGGATTATTGAGAGAGGTATAATCGAAGCAGTACCCCGGTGAACCGGGGTACTATTGTGTTTGTGGGTGTTTGTGGAAAAGAGAAAACTCGATGAAATATGCGATACTACGTAGTGGGTCGCGCCAGTTAAGAGCAGAAGAAGGCGAAGTTCTGGCGGTTGACCGTATGCAGAAGCAAACTGGCGAAGAAGTGGAGTTTTCGGCGGTTTTATATGCGGACGGTGAAGATATACAGGTGGGAAAGCCGGTTCTGGATGATGTGTCAGTGCAGGGGACGGTGTTGGAGCATGTACGCGGTGCGAAAATAAGGGTCTTTAAATATAAACGAAGGAAACGGTACCGTAGAACGCAGGGACACCGTCAGGAATACACACGGGTTAGAATCGATAAGATAACTACGGGCTAGCTGCGGAACAAATTCCGCGAGAGAGTGATAGATGGCGCATAAAAAAGGCGGCGGTTCGAGTAGGAATGGACGAGATAGTAAATCAAAACGCTTGGGTGTTAAGCGTTTTGGTGGCGAAAAAGTTCGCTGTGGTAACATACTCGTTAGACAATGTGGTACAAAAATAAGGCCAGGCGACAACGTACGTGCTGGCAGAGATTACAGCCTTTACTCGTTGATCGATGGGCACGTCAAATTTGACCAATTGCCGGGCGGCCAGAAACGGATATCAGTCCACTCTGGTACTTTGAGTGGTGAAGCAAAATGAAAGTCGGCATTCATCCCGAGTATTATCCTGAAGCAACTGTAACGTGTTCTTGTGGTAACACTTGGCAAACAGGATCCACAATGGAAGCGATAAACACCGACCTGTGTAATAAGTGTCATCCGTTCTACACCGGTGAGCAGCGGATAGTCGACACAGAGGGACAGGTAGAGCGCTTCTATCGTAAGTTGGAGGCACGTCAGGAATATGTCGAAAATGTGGATGATGAAGGAGCAAGCGTAGCGCCAGCTGAGTTGGAACTTTCCGAATTAGGGCTTCCCGCACGTGCCCTAGCAGCCCTAGCCGGGGAATCAATTGTTAGTGTCGGGGATGTGATTGAAAGGCTTGAGAACGGTGGGCAATCGGGATTGTTGGCAGTGAGCGGGTTTGGGAGAAAGAGCCTGATAGATCTAAAGAAGGCGATGCGGGCGCGTGGCCATGAATTTCCCGGGGATGTTGAGTCGACATGAATTGATGTAGCAGTGCTGGGTGTAGAAGTATAGAGTGCGGCCTGATATGAATTGGGGCCGCTTTTTTTTTTCTTGGGGGAGAGGTTAGTTGAACAAATTACCCATTGTTAAGGGGCAAGGATGTTTATCGTTACATCGGGGGCTTCAAAATTGCCGGCTTGGGTGATTATTGGTATATTCTCTAGTTGCGGATACGTGTACATACCTATGCGTAGGGCGGATGGGACTTTGGTTATGGGCGCTGAGAAGAAACTGATGACACGGTCTCCGTTGCGCCATTGATTTGCTGGAAAGGCTGGACGATCATCTTGGGCGAGACGGTTACCGCTAGAGTCTAGGAGATGATTGTAGAAGTGATAAAGTTTGTCGTTCTTTTCTCCCGTCAGCCAATGCAGTTCCCATTGCAGAAATTCGGTGGTTTCGGCAAGGTGCAATCCAGTTAGAGTTATACCGTTGGCGAAAGATATTGGAGGTGTAAAAACATGGTTTGCTCGGAACGGGGTGTTGTTCTCGCGAATACCGAGTACCTTAATGTGGCTTTCGTCGAAACGCATTGGTATTGATGCAGTTTCTGAGGACAATTGCAGATAGAATTGCTGTGCTGGCTGATTTCCTGGTTGAAGAAGTATTACGGCAGGAGTCTTTGGGTGAACAGCGCTCGTTGAGCCATCTATGAAACGATGGTTTGTGCCGCTAAGTAGTGCGTCATAAACTGCCGGAAACTCGTGAAAGGAAGGATTGTTTCCGTTACCAACCACTAATATTTCATTGGCATTGGTGGTGGTGAGTGTGTTGAGTGCTTTTTGGGCTGCGACAAGTTTTCTTTCTAGGGGCGTGCCGTAAGCTCCCGGCGTAGCATGTTTAGTGATGGTCTGGTGCAAATAAAATAGTGCCCAAATCTGTAGGAATGCGGAGACAAGGATTAAGGCCCATAAAGATACACGGACTTTAGAATTAGGAAATCTATCCATGATAGTGGTTGCGCCGCGGGCTGCGGCTATGTATTGGGCTGGAAATGTAACTATAAAATAGTGGGGATATACTGGGAATGGACTCCAGAGCAGGACGATTATTGGAGCAAGTAGCCAACCTAAAATAAAAGTTTCAGTGGACAGGATGTTTCCTCGTTTGACCTGGAGGAATCGCCAACAGCCAAGAGCAATGAGGATAGCCCACAGGAGATATACGGGTGATAAATAATTGTTAAGTTTGACTGTGTCGAGATGGATTGAATTCCCCGCTAGTGACGTGATATCGCTACCTAGGCTGAGCATCCAACTGTAGATGGCGCTATCTATTTGAAAGGTTGGATTGATAGCAGAAAAGGACGCGAATGAGGTAATGTCTTGCGTACTTAGGTGAATGAGTAGCGGTAAGGCGAAGGCAATAGCAATGCCGGTTCCTGCCAACAACCATTTCCACTGAACGCGTTGACGAGAGAAAGCGGCGCTGACAAGACTTATTAGCACCAAGGTTAAGCCGGAGAAATGAATTTGGGGAATACAACCCAAAAGCACACCGTGGGTCAGCGCAGCACGCCGTTTGCCTGAAATAAAGGTCATGACAGCTGTAATGGCCCATGCAATTACGAAGAGGGGAAGTAGGTTTTGTGCCCATATTTTTCTTGAAAATATTATCGCCCAGGGACTCACTGTATAGAGGAGCGCGCATATAAATCCAGTTCGGGAACCCCAGTGGCGTCTTACGAACCACCAAGATGCATAAACCGAAAGAGTGTTGAGTAGGCCAGTGAATAAGGTAGGAGAGTATGGGTGCCGCCACAATGATATTGGCACTGCGTATAGCCAGGCGCTAAGCGGAAAATTAGGTAAGCCAATAGATGAAGTAATGCCATGGAGGGGAAATGACTCTGAGGTTGCAAGCTTATATCCGACGGTATACAGGCGTGCCTCATCCGCTTTAAATTCTGTTAATCCCGGATAAGCGGTTCGGAGAATCCCAGCAATAAGCAGTACGATGATTAAGGAGTAACGTTCAGTCTTTGTGGTGTGCATTGGAGCCGCGAGGTTGGTGGTAAAGGGAGGTTGCCAAAAGCGCAAGTACGGCAACAAGGGTGCTAATAGAGATGGCTGGCGCATAAGGAAAACTGGTGGGTGCGAATTCGAGGGTAACGGTGTGTTTTCCAGTGGGTATGTATACAGCGCGGAAGGCATAATTGGCTTTTAGTAGTGTAGTGGATACGCCATTGAGGGTTGCGGACCAGCCGGGGTACCATACTTCACTAAAAACAAGATAGGCGGGCGAAGAACTATGAACTTCTATACTTTGACTATGTGGCGCATAGTTTGTGTATCGTATCGTATTTTGACCCAAGGAATGATCTAGGGAAACAGCGTGGGCGGGTAGAACAACTTGATTGGCGGGGTTAAAGTCTGGGTGATGAACTGCCTTGAGGGCATCGGCGTTGTTCTGAGCAATTATGGTTCGAGAGACCAATCTAAGGCGGGGTTGTGCGTTTGTGTTCAGATAGATATCGACATCCGGATCAGCATCAAAAACAGGAACGAAAGTAGAATCAGCGGCCGGTTTGCCCTTATCAGTTATCAGGTATTTTGCGTTGAGGAAATTATATTGTGGAGAGCCTCGATATCCAACGGACCAGTAATAGGTGTGATAATGTGCGATGGTAAGTGGGTTATGTAAGCCGTTGATAGCCTCTAAATTAAAAACGGTTGGTGCGTTAGGTTGCCAATTATTTGTTGCTACGTCTATTCGGAATGGTTTCGGTTGGGAGCGAAGAAATGCAACAGCTGCGCCCTCTGAGTAACCTTTATCTGGATCGGCGCGGTCAATTTCTACCCAGGCACCTAAGCCTATTAGTTCTACTGCCAAAATAAGGCTGACCCAAGGGGGTCCGAGGATTAGGGCTGCGGCTAGAGTCATTAGTGCTACTGTTAGTGCTAACGGCAGAGTTTTGGGAGCTAAGGTGGGCTGTTGCTGACTGGCTTGATTCCAGCCGATTAATAGGGCGAGAATTGTTATAGATACGAGGAGTAGAACTGCGTTTGAAAACTGTTTTTTTGGTATGATATTTTTTTGCCAGTGGTGTAATCCATTGCATGCAAGCAGGGCCAGAGAAAAATTTGTCAGCAGAATGAATCTGGCTGGTACACGGAGCTTTGCGAATCCTGGCAAATAATCGTATAAGAGAGAATGGATTGGTGTGATTGGCCCTAGTGCAATAAGGACGCCCGCGACCAAAACCGCCATTAATAATCCGCGGATTGCATTCTGCCTTAGTCCGAAGACGGAGAGCATTAATGTTGTGATTCCGGCGAATCCTAGTTCGACGCGGTCCCATGGGGCCCAAAAATATTCTGGTCCACGGCCAAAAAGGAGTGGTGAAAACATGCCCGCAAGTCCGATTGGAGGCAGGCTGTATTGGGTGGAGTGTTCATAAGTAGGGTTAGATCGGAGGCTAAATTGAGTTAGCTCAAGAGTAGGCAGAAGGAATATTGAGCATAAACCTAACGTGAGGACTCCAGTGAGCAGGGAGAGTGTTACCCATTGGATCTTAGCAGGCTGTGATATGAGGATCCAAGAGGCGGCTAGCGTCATGACTAATACGATCGCGAAGGTCATCTGTGCATGACCAACTAGAACAGCTAGGGAGAGGACAAGTGCCAATGAAGCGGCGGAAGACAAATGTCGATTCTCTTTCATGCGATGTAGTAATAGCCAACACCAGGGAAGATAAGCGGCAGTAGCTACTATATTTAGATTGCCAATGTGTGTGACGAACACTGATGAGAATTGGAACGCTAACGCCGATACTAATGGCGGATGCATGCTTGTGCGTGGCCAATGGTGGCGCGCAACCATGTACATCCCTGCTCCGGCGAGGAAGAAATGTATGACCACCAACCATTCCAAGAAACGATAAGGGATGTCTGGAAATACTGCTAGTAGTAAATGGAGGGGATAGTAAAGACCGGACTGGTTGTCCGCCGCGTAGGGTGCACCTGAGTATAGATATGGGTTCCAGAGAGGTAATTCTCCGGAACGCAGTGTGTGTGAAGCATATCGATATATGGGCCATAGAAAGGATTCTAGATCACCGCCGCCTTTAGGGATGTGCCAGTCGCCGCCTATTAGCATCGGCCAGAAAAAGATAAGGGTGGCGATTAATAGTAAAAAGAGGGCTAATTGATCGGGGTTGGAGAAAACTTTCCCGCTTGTTACTAGTTGGGTGCGTTTCTTAGTGACCAAATCGTTTTTAGGAACGGGTGTTTCGTGAGGTTAAATTCGACTATGGGTGTCTAGAGTGCACATTCGAGACAGTGTTGCCAGTGATTAATTCTAGTGCGTGGGGAAGCACAGGTGCGAGTACGGCAAGTGCTTCACGTACCGCCTTAGGGTTTCCCGGCAGGTTTATTATTAGGCATTTATTGCGAATACCAGCGACTGCGCGTGAAAGCATAGCATAAGGAGTTATACTTAAGCTTGCTGCTCGAATAGCCTCAACTAGACCCGGAGCTTGACGATGAATTACTAACAAGGTGGCTTCAGGCGTTACGTCGCGCTCGGAAAAACCAGTGCCGCCAGTCGTTAGGATAAGTTGAATGCCATCGTGATCAGCCCAGCGGCAAAGTTGGGCGCGAATCTGATCTGGTTCGTCGGCTACCGTTTTTTTGGCGATACAATCCCATTGCAAGTGCTTACTAAGTGCATCAGCCAACTCGGGACCGCTGCGGTCTTTCTGGTTGCCAGTGGCGCTGCGGTCGCTGATTGTGAGGACTGCTACTAGGGGCAGAGTGGGTTGGCTGGCGTTCACTTATTCTGCGTACCCGGCAATTTTTCTCCACGGCCCGTGCGTGCCATCCTCAGTGACGCCGTAGTAGACGCGGATTTGTCCGTCTGGTGTACGTTGGCATAGGTCCGCACGCGATATGGAGCCTTTTCTGTAGTGTTTTATGAATCCAAGGTCTCCACTCCAGTTTACCTTTAACTGTTTTAGGTTGAGATTTCCTTCTCGTTGTTTTATCGCGTAAAGCCAAAGTCGTCGTGCAGATGATGTAGTAACGTTTTTTACTTGGTTTCCGTTGCGTAGATCGCGCATGGTGTGGTACCGTGTACCATCACGTTCCTCTGTGGCGACAATTTCTACACCTGTTCGGGGAGGCTCAACGGCTTCGGCCTCCTGTTTTTTGTCATCTCCCTTGCCGGGCAACAGCTCATTTTGAGTAGCGCTAGAGGCTCGACGGGCTCGAGTAAGTTGCACGATTTCGTCCCTGACAGCTAAGGTTGTTTCGGATTCGTCGCGGACATAAATTTTGTTGTGGTCGACGGCATAAGGTGGGTCTTCGCCGCGAGGAACGCTAATTCGGACCACTTTCTTATTGTGAGTGGAGAGTGTGTCGATTGTGCAGTCCAGGGTGGGTGTGATGCCGCGGCTGATCTCGTGTTTCAGGGTTTCGATCGCGCGTGAAATATTTCGAACTCCGCTGGGCACAGTGTTTGGGTCACTTTGTGCTCCAATGAACACTACGCCGCCGTTTGTGTTTGCAAGTGCGCAGACATCGGCGATGATTGCGAAGAGATGACCTCCCCGTTTCGTCATCGTTTTATGGAAACTCTGAACGATAGTCTCGCCGTCTTCACGAGCGGTCTGTACATGGTCGAGTTCCTTCTGTGTTCCCCGAAACGGTCGGGTGCGCGCAAAGTCTGGACTTTGTAAAAGGGACTTAAGGGCAGGGAAACTTACTTCAGATAATTGCATCTCTGTGAGACGATCGCCAATCCCAAGGAGGCGCGGATTATCTGGGTCACGGAGTAAGCGATGGGCATCTGATCCTTGTATGCAATGCATGCGTCGTGGATATTCAGGCTTTGACCCGTTAAAAAAGCGCGCGGTGGCGCGTCTTGTTCTTACATCTAGGTCGGTAACCTCTAGAGCGTGTAGGTTTTTGTCCTGTGTGTATGCGACTTTGGTCTGGCCACCGAAGCGAAAGCCGCGCATGGCTACGCCATGGGTTGAGTTTGCGTGTGCAGCGATGGCAATTCCTCCGGCATCTGTAATCTCGCGATATGCGCTCAGGACGTCTGAGCTTGCGCCGACGTTAGAAGAACCGTGATCTAAATTGTCGGCGGGTATGTTTAGATTTAGTAAGACGTGTTCTATCGCTCGTACGGGGGTTTCCGGCGAAAAGATGCCTAGAATGTGAAAGCCGAAAGTTGCAGTGAACTCAAATCCGGGAAGGACAAGAACAGAGCTCTGCAATTTACGGTATTCCCGTAAGCGGTCCTTTTCCTGAGGTTTAAGGCGTTTAAGTCTTTCGAGAAGCTCGAGGTCGTTAATTTCTTGGCGCATGGCTCTGTAGCCAGCTACTGTATTGTGGTCCGTAAAGGCAACTATGTCGAGGTTTCGAGTGGACGCCTGACGGAGGATGTCCAGGTATGTGGCTTGCGAATCATGGTAATCGTCGGAACCTGGTGTGTGGAGATGTAGATCGACTTTGCGCCAGTGGCGGGCCGAGGCTCTAGTGTTATTGTTCACGTTAATGCTTGTGCTTTGCCGCTGTGCGTGGGCTCACGGGCTCAACTAGGGCAGCAGATATGACTTCGTCGACGCGATCTACTAGGACAAAATTTATTTGCTTCTTGATATTATCTGGCACTTCATCCAGGTCTTTTTCGTTTCGTCGAGGCATAACTACGGTAGCTAGTCCTGCTCTGTGGGCAGCGATGACCTTTTCTTTTATGCCGCCAACAGGTAGGACTTGTCCTCGGAGTGTTATTTCACCAGTCATTCCTACGTCAGGCCGCACGGGCTTTTGAGATATGAGGGAGGCGAGGGCTGTAGCTATTGTGACTCCAGCTGAAGGCCCATCCTTTGGAACAGATCCTGCAGGCACATGTAGGTGAACATCGTGGTTCTGATAGAATTCGGGTGATAGGTTGAGAGCCTCGCTGTGTGATCGGACGTATGAAAGTGCTGCTTTGGCAGATTCTTGCATCACTTCACCTAGCTGTCCTGTGAGCTGAAAGCCCTTTTCTCCAGGCATTTCAGTTGCTTCGACGAAGAGCACGTCGCCACCGAAAGGAGTCCAGGCTACCGCAGTGGCGACTCCGGGGAGGGCTGTGCGCTCAGCTACTTCCTCAGAGATGAAGTAACGTTGTTTGCCTAAAAACTCCTTTACTCTTTTGATGTTAATTGTTATTTGTTTGAAATCACTCTGGGTGATGCCAGTTGCGACCTTTCTGCATACTGAGGCTATTTCACGTTCGAGATTTCGGACACCTGCCTCCCGAGTGTAGTAGCGGGAGATATAGCGGAGAGCGTTAGGCTTGAACTTTATTTCCTTTTTCCGAAGCCCGTTTTCGCGAATTTGTCTAGGCACGAGGTAATCAGACGCGATTGAAAACTTCTCTTCATCGGTATAACCGGCTAGATATAAGGTTTCCATCCACTCACGCAATGCTAATGGTATAGTTTCGAGCATATTGGCGGTAGTGATGAAAAAGACTTGCGAGAGGTCAAATGCTACTCCTAAATAGTGGTCTCGGAATTCTCGGTTTTGCTCTGGATCCAATAATTCAAGTAGTGCGGAAGCGGGGTCGCCGTGGAAATCTGTGCCGATTTTATCTATTTCGTCTAGCATGAAGACCGGGTTTTTTGTCTCGCATCGTCGCAAGCACTGTAGTATTCTGCCTGGCAGGGCGGCGATGTAGGTGCGACGGTGTCCGCGAATTTCGGCTTCGTCGCGGATGCCTCCGAGAGAAATGCGGATAAATTTGCGGTCCATGGCTCGTGCTATGGACCGACCTAGGGAGGTCTTTCCTACGCCGGGAGGTCCGACTAGACAAAGAATTACGCCCTCTCGGTCTTGTCGAATATGGTCTACGGTTTGACGATTTCTGTTATTGGTTCGCTCGAGGCGTAATTTACGGACGGCAAGGAATTCGACGATGCGTTCTTTGATGTCATCTAATCCGTAATGGTCTTCATTGAGAACAGTGCGGGCGTGCGAAACGTCGAGATTGTCGCTAGTTGTTGTATTCCAGGGTAAAGAGGTGATCCAATCAAGATAGGTGTTGATGACCCCGTATTCGGCTGCTGCGGGGGGTAGTTTTGATAATTTATCTAGTTCGCGAAGTGCCTCTTTTCGAGCTTCCTCTGGCATACTGAGTTCATCAATCTTGGTTTGATACCCTTGGAGTTCGAGGGTATGTTGATCATCTTGACCTAATTCTTTCTGTATCGCCTTCATTTGCTCACGAAGAAAATATTCGCGCTGCACACCTTCCATTTCAGAATGTGCGTCTTTTTGGATTTTCTGCCCTAATTCCAGTACTTCGAGTTCTCGTGCGAGCAGTCGAAGTAGATGGCGTAATTTGGTACTAAGTTTGTCCTGCTCTAGAAGCCGCTGCGCAGCATTTAGTTCAATACGGATATATGTAGCAATGGCGTAGGTTAGTTGGCACGGATCATCCATGTTTAAACCAGAGGAAATTAGTTCGTCCGGTATGGTTGATACGATTTCGGCTAGGCGTTGAAATTGTTCAAAGGCAGTACGCACTAGTGCTTCTAACTCTAGTCCTTTATCGTGTTTTTCTGGACGCAATGCGATTTCTGCTTTTAGATATGGCTTAGTCTCTAGATAGTCCCCAATGTCTATGCGAGTTATTCCATGGACGAGGAGCCGAATAGTGCCGTCAGGACCACGCATGAGTTTGTGAACTGCAGCAGCTGTTCCGATTCGGTGAAGCTCATCAGGTCCTGGATTATCTAATTCAGGGTCCTTGCTGGCTACTAGACCAACTATACGGTCACCGCGTGTAACCTCGTCGATAAGTGTAACTGAGCGTGCTTGGCCGACAGTGAGAGGTACCGCAGTCATGGGGTAGACTACTAAACCACGTAGGGGCAATATCGGTAGGACCGTGGGGATAGAACCTTCTAGAGTATCTTCTATATCCATGTTTGGCTTCTGTGGCTTCTCGCCTTTTTCGCTGTCCTCGAGCTTGCGAGTTGCGACGATTGAGTGGAGCAAGCTTTCGTGCAGTGGTTTTCTGGAGAATATGTCGTTAGCTCTAGGAATGGAGGAATGCAAATGGTGTGCGCTCATGTATTTTGGGTAGGGTTCTTAGGGGACACTAGGTTGTGGTGGAGTTGTGGTCGTTGAAATGAAGTTGTCCATTGATGTAATGAGTATATCCAATAACGATGAATTTTACCATTCTTGCTGCTGTGTGTGGTGTATGCATAATTCTTTAGCGATTGGGAGTTAAACCAATGTTCAGTTTGCGCAATGCGAGCAACAATGCGGAAACAATTGCTACGACGGCCATTAGGCTCTGGTTAGCATTAATGCCCGCGACCTGGCTGCTATCAACCCGGATGAATTCGAGGAAGAAACGTATGGTTGGATAAATCACAAAGTAACCTAGTGCTATGTCGCCGTGTTGCAAATTACGAGCGTAGCGTCTAGTAGCCCATAAGAGGATGAGGCAACCCATTATGTTTAGGACGGATTCGTAAAGAAAGAGAGGATGAAAAGACTCGTATTGGGCAAAACGCTGGACGCGGTTTCGGGGTGCAATGTGAATGGCCCATGGCAGTTCACTTGGGAGTCCGTATAGTTCTTGATTTATGAAATTCCCCCAACGTCCAATTGACTGAGCAAGTAAAAGTCCGGGAGATGCTACGTCTGCCCATAACGCGAATGGCTGGTTCCGATTTCTGCTGAAGGCCCAGAGGGTGAAGGCGCCGCCGACAAGGCCTCCGGGAATGCCTAGTCCGCCCTTCCATATCCAGAGTATAGAGATAGGATTCTGGAAGTATGGATTTGGAGAGCCTGGAGGCATCATGCTTGGGGGTGGTGTGATGACATGGTATAGGCGAGCTCCCAATATACCGCCAAGAAGTGTCCACATTAGGGCGTCCCATACAAAGTTCGGGTCCAATTTGCGGCGTTTGGCCTCGTGGGCGGCAAGGTATCCGGCAGCGATTGCCCCTGTAACGATAATTAATCCGTAATAGCGGATGTATAGCCCGCCGATTTGGATACCAAGAGAATCAATAGCCAAGGTTGGTTTTCTTACCGGGTGAGTAATCAGAACGTAAACGTTGGGTCGGCACAGGAGTTGCGTATAGCCAAAGGTGGCGCACTGGCATGAACTGGCTTATCGTTGATGCCGAATATGGGCATCTGATTTGGGCATCCGCTGCTGATACCAATTGCGTCGGACATGGAGGATGCGCTGTACTGCAGTAATGTTAGCTAGTGGTGCTATTATCCATAGGGCGAACTCAGGATGACCAAAGACAAGTGCGGGCGCTAATACCAAATACCTTTCGAGTCGTGTGAGGACGCCTATGCTAGCGGAAAAACCCAAGGATTCAGCACGGGCTCGAGTATATGAGACCATGAATGATCCAACAAGGGCGAGTAAGACCAGGACGGATTCTTGCGTGGCCCCATTAAGTGTGTAGTGGACTAAAAGCCCGAGCATTATCACTGACTCTGACCATCGGTCGACTGTAGAATCAACGAAGGCACCCCATGGTGAGAGGTCGCCACGGGCGCGTGCTGTGGCTCCGTCTAGCGCATCGATTGGTCCCATCAAGAGAATGATTAGTCCCCCCCAGAGGAAATTGCCGTTAGCAAGTAGGAATGCTCCGATAGCGTTGCCGACGAAACCGCTGAATGTTAGGACGTTAGGGTGCACTCCCGATCGGGCGATCAGGTTGGCTAGTGGGTCGATGATGAAACTAAAGATGTCCCGTACCCAATCGGTGAATGAGCGAAAGGGAGCGACTTTGCTAGAAGGTCCGGGCATGACTAGTACTGGCAGGTGTGTAGTGTAGCGAGAAGAGCGGATTAATCATGTGTGCTGTAATGTTGGAGTGTACCACAAAATTGGCGGATATTTAGTAAATACGTGAAGGGAACAAGTGTTAAGGAGTTGTAAGTAGGGTGGAGATGGCGAGCATCCCCTCTGGCCTTCTTGAGATTACTATGTGTGCTTGGAATATGCATCAAAGGAGATTTTTGTTGGACTATAATAACGAAATGAAGAGGTTTCCGGGGATACATCGCAATAAGGTGTCCTAAATCAGACGGATGTTGGCTAGAGCCGTGAGTAGACTGACCAATAGCCAGTTCTGGGTTCTTGATCAGTTGTTGCCCAGTACGTAAGAAAAGCTATGAGGGACGTAGTATAATGTTGTAGTTCTCCTAAATTGGAGGAAAGACATCTAATTGCGGTGCAAACTTAATGAAACTGGGTGTAAGTTGACCAACAGACTTCGGAGTAACCATGAACCAAATTGACGAAATAGGTGATTTAGATAAAAAAATGGGTGAAGACAGTAAGACTGACGGCACCCAATCGAGTGGTTATGCTGACGCAGTGGAACAAAAGACTCAAGATATAGCGGCGTCGGTAGGTAGTTTAATTTCCAGGAGAAGGCAGATTTGGGAAATCGCGCTGAATATTCTTAGAAGGTCTTGGTGGGTGATATTGGCGGGCGCGATGATATTTTGGGCCTCTGCAGACCCAAGCGTGCTAAATTTGTTTTTGTTGGCTATATCCTTTATCGGCAGACTCCTGTTCGCCATTCTGTTTATGGTGGTGCAATTCGGGGCATTATTCTGGTTTATTAGTAGAACTAGAACTGTAGTGGTTAAGCCGGGTGATGACAAGCAGGTTACATTCGATGATTACTGGGGACAGCCAGCTTTGCTCAGGTTAGTGAAGCAATGGATTAGTCTTCTTGGTGACAGGGAGAAATTCGTTGAGATGGGAGGGCAGTACATTAATGGACTTATGTTGTTTGGAGAGCCTGGGACTGGTAAGACATTATTAGCCAAAGCTATGGCGGGTGAAGCAGGGATAGCGTTTATGTCAGTGGAGGGCTCTGGCTTCCGTGGCATGTTCTGGGGTATGGATACGTTGAAGATGATGACATTCGTAAAAAAAGCCCGTAAGCTTGCCAGGGAACATGGTGCTTGCATTGCGTACATAGATGAAATTGATGCCGTGGGTATGAGTCGTGGGAGTGTAATGGGTGGTGGTCAAATGGCGGGCGGTATGATGGGTGGCGGGATGATGAACGGAGCGTTAACACGCTTGCTGTACGAGATGGATGGTATAAGCGAGCTGTCGCGCATGGATAAAATCAAGGCGCGGATTAACAAGCTGCTACGCAAGGAGCCGCCGAAGCGAGACTGGCATGTTCTGTTTATGGGCTCAACCAATCGTCCTGATGTGCTTGATCCGGCATTACTTAGGCCTGGGAGATTTGACCAGATAATCAAGGTGGATAGGCCTGATCGCGTAGGGCGCAAGGCTATTATAGAAGGGTATTTGTCGAAGATTAATCATGATAAAGCAATTGATGTTGATGCAATAGTGGCGGATACACCGAGGGCTACGCCTGCTCAGGTTATGTCGGCTATTACCAAGGATTCAGTTAGGAGAGCACTTTTTGCAAATAGGGAATATGTGCAGCAAGAAGATATTGACCAGGCGATACAGGAACAGCTAGTTGGAATGGCAAATCCGATTGAGGACATGGACCCCGTTTTGCTTAGGCAAATTGCCTACCATGAAGCAGGGCATGCGATTGTTCAACACTATGTTATGCCAGACCAACGTATATCGCGTGTTAGCATTGTAAGAAGGTCGAGTGGAACATTAGGATACATGCTGCCTGTAGATACGGTTGAGATGTATGGACAACCGTTGAGAAGAATTGTGGGGCGGATAATGGTGGCGTTGGCAGGGCACTTGTCGGTAAAGGTATTCATGGGAGAATTCTGGACTGGTGCTACCGGGGATTACAACATGGCCAGAATGGATTTTAGGGATTTGGCGGTGCATGGATTTTTCGGACCGCCAGTATCGGAGTTGTATCGTGATGTGAAGGAGCTTCAGTTTTCTGACGAAAGAGTTGAACGAATTTGGGTTAGTTTGGAGGATCAAATTGAAAGAATGCTCGTTGGCCATGCTGACGAAATTGAGGCGCTGGTAGAAAGGTTGCTCGAAAGACGAGACCTGTCCAACGCAGAGGTATTGGAGCTATTAGGTAAAAATAGTCTGCAGTTGGCAGAGGATGAAGGCGTGGAAATGGAGAGCGTTTTAGAGCAAATAGGCACAAGTGTGGAAGGCCTAGAGTACAAGCGTAAGCAAGTAAAGATTGCGGCCTCAAAAGAAGATGGCGACAATGAAGAAAACGGATGATCGTCTGGGCGCTAGATTATGATTGTAAATCAGACCTGAGGAAAGTTTCCATTAATTCATCGAGGTCACCGTCTAAAATAGATTGTGTATTACCTACTTCGTGTTGGGTTCGGTGGTCTTTTACTAACTGATACGGATGTAGGACGTAGGATCGTATTTGGCTCCCCCATTCCGCTTTAACGTACTCGCCGCGTAGGTTAGCTAGTTCCTTTTCACGCTCGATTTGTTGGATTTCATACAGTTTGCCACGTAAAACTTTCATTGCGTTCTCCCGGTTTTGTGTCTGGGAGCGCTGGTTTTGGCACTGGACTACGATCTTGGTAGGAATGTGGGTTATTCGTACGGCAGTGTCATTTTTCTGCATGTGTTGCCCGCCGGCCCCTTGTGCACGGAAAGTGTCAACTTGAAGGTCTTTAGGGTTGATTGTTATTTCGGTGACGTCCTCAATCTCCGGTAGGGTTTCTACCATGACGAATGAGGTATGGCGCCGGTTGGCAGAATCGAAAGGCGAAATTCGGACCAGACGGTGGACCCCTCGTTCGGCTCGCATATATGCATAGGCAAATTTTCCGCTGACTGTAACGGTGACGCTTTTTATGCCGGCCTCTTCGCCGGTTGACTGGTCGATAATTTCGGTAGCGAAGCCTCGGCGCTCTGCCCAGCGGAGGTACATGCGAAGGAGCATGGAAACAAAATCTTGAGAATCCACTCCGCCAGCGCCGGCGTGAAGGCTGAGTATGGCATTTCCGGAGGAATGCCTCCCGCGGAGCATAGCCTCGAAATCTAATCGATTAGTGATGTCGGTAATTTGTGAAACTTCGAATTCAAGGTCGGATCTTAGGGAATCGTCTTGGAGGTGGGCTAGTTCCAACGCATCGGTGATGCGATCTGTTAGCGTGTGCCAGAGTGTGATATCGTCGCTTAGTGATGAGACTTGTTTGAGGATCTGGCGGGCGTGTTCAGGATTGTCCCACAGGGATGGTGCTGCGGCCTTTTTCTCGAGTTGGGTTAACTGGTGCTGTTTACTTGGGAGGTCAAAGGCGCTCCATTAGGTTCTGTATTGTTTTGTTGCATTGGGTTAGTTGAGCAATGATGTCCTGCATATTCGTATCCTGTTTGCGGGCGAGTATTATAGCATCTAAGGGGCTGGGGAGTTATCGTATGCTGAGATTATCTTGCAATTGACCAGGGGTAGTTACTAGTATGGAATCAAAGTTTACTCCAGGATAATGGTTGGCATACCAGCCAATCAGGTTTTCGCCCCATTCTTTAGGATTGAGGGCAAGTACAGAGCGATTATCTAGGTCTCCGATGCCGGCGTCGTCAGCTGAAAAGCCGATGGTCCAGCGGTGTTTAGTGAGTACGCCACTGTTGATTATTGCCTGGATGTAAGCAATACGGGTTTTTTGGGGCATTAGAAGATAGGTTCGGCTGTACTGTGAGCGAGGTAGCCCACGGGAATTGTTGATGGCCTCTACCTGAGGTGTTGAATGCTGCTGGTTTATAAGGGTACCGATTTTGTCAGATGCCTTGGTGCTTAGGTACTCAGTGAGGGAATCTGGGCTGTTGGCTGAAATTGGAGCATACGCGGCCCCGTTGTAATTTTGGATGTACCAAGAACCTAAGTCGTCACCCCATTGCTCGGGATTGATTGCGAGCACCAAACGTGTTTGCAGGTCTCCAATGCCTGCGTCATCGGCGGAGTATCCAACTGTCCACAGGTTGTGTGTCCATTGACCGCTTGCCAGGATGGCTTGAAGCCATTCGGGCCCTGAGTCTTGGGGAAGAAGAATGTAGACACGGTCATATTGGGTGCGTGGCAAACCGCGAGTAGAGCTTGGTTCTGAGAGAGGTATCTGTGGGGCGGTGGCTACAGCACGCGCAGCGTTTATCTTGCCAAAACCGAACCATTCGGAATGGCCATTGTCGTCGTATTCGCCTTTTTGGAGTCCCAAGACAGGGTCAGGATTTTGGTCAACGATTTTGTCGGCGGTGTTTTCGAGTAATTCTCTAAGTTGGTGGGCGCTTAGATCAGGGTTAGCGGATAATGCGAGCGCGGCGACCCCGGCTACAAGTGGGGCTGCGCTGGATGTGCCGCCAAAACTGCCGGTGAACTGGCTACCCGAATTAAATCCGGGAGTTTCAAGCTCATTATCAGTGGTCCATACACCGAGTCCGGGCGCAGGTTGTGTTGGGTCAAGGGGATGCCCGTTACTGCTTGGGGCACAAACGGAAATTTCGCTCCCCCAGTTACTGTAAATGGCTTTGTGACCGAGGCTAGTGGAGGCGGAAACGGCTATGACGTCTGGGTGTGCTGCCATGCCGTTGAGTATGCGTTCGCGTGTGAGACGATATTGTCCAGGTGGGTCCGTGATATTGCGCCAGTGGAAGCCGGAGTCATTTGAATTATTCAGGGGTGCGTTATAGTTGTGGGCGGCAAAAACTAGAAGACAACCTTTGCCGCGTGGACCAGCACTGCGAGAGATTAGGCGAAATTTGTCGTGCAGGGTGGTTGAGAGTGGTGCCCATACGGGTGGAGGCCCCCAGCTACAGGATATTATGTTCGCGTGTTGGCTAACTTCGTGAAAAACATTCCACCAGTCGCTGTCGCGCTGCTGGAATGGTATGCGGACAGGCATAAAGGCGCATCCTGGCGCGGAACCAACAATGCCTAGGCCGTTTTGTTCAGCAATTGCTACTCCGGCACATGGCGTACCGTGATAATCCCCAAGTATCCGATCAGGGTTAGGATCAGTGTCGCCTTCGACGAAGTCTAATGGTTGAACAACTTTACCTTCACCAGCGAAATCGGGATGCGAAAGCTCGAAGCCGTCATCGATAACGGCCACAACCACATCTCGACTTCCGCGAGTGTGTTCCCAGGCACCTAGGATAGAAACATCTGCTTCGGCGATAGCATTGTCGGCATTCCAGCTATTGAGATACCACTGTAATTGGAAACCGGGGTCTTGTGGGATATTAGCGGGTCCGACTCGGTCAATGAGATCTGGTTCGGCATATTCAATAACGGGGTGTTTTGCTAGCTCGTTGGCGACCTTTAGAGGGTTGTTTCCGGCGCTATCCGAGACCTGGAGGACGAAGATGCGACTACTTCCAGGTAGTTCTCGGAGAGGGCGGAGTCCCGCGTCGGTGCAAACTTTATGGATGATTGAGGCTTCGGCGTCGTCTTGAAAACGGGCAATAATTTGGTCCGAGAGATAATAGCGGGTGGCACTTGCCCCGATGGGTTGGTACACATGGTGGCAGACGGTGTGTGGGAGTGCACGGAAGCGAGCCATCGCTTGATCTCGTTGTTGAGGATAGACGTGTGCTTTAAAAACGTGTCCGGCGACGTGTTTAAGTTTGTGGACGCCCTGGGTTTGTTCTAGTCGTTGATGCTCTGCACGGTTGGGAGCGAGGGCGGTGAAAGTGTCCGCCGACTTTTCGAGGCGAATTTTATGTCCACCTCTTGTTAGGGTCGCGCTGGAAAATAGTTCGTTCGGCATGGTAATTGCTACTGGATAACCAATGTCGAAGGGCGGAAAAAGTTTTGAGGGTGAGAGGTGAAGTTAATGTTCATATATAAGGATGTTAGAGGATGTACAAGATTCGTGCCTCCACGCAGACTAGTTGTTTGTCGTAAGTGATAAGAGGCTCGCCTCGGGGTATTATCGGAGATGTCGATGAGAATGGGTGCGGCCATATGCCCGGGGTTGAACGTGGTAGAGTCCGAATGAGATAGATGAGGGACTGCAACGGATGATGGCGATACTTAAATTGGCTGGGATTCTACTCCTTGTTGTTAGTGCATTCACTGGAATATGTGGAGGGGTGTTAGCTGTTTTTCAGATCGATCATTTCGATAGGATTTATCCAGGTGTTTCTGTGTGGGGTGTCGACCTTGGGGGTAGGACACGTTTGGAGGCGACTGAGAGGTTGACGCGGCAGCTGGAATTTATGCATGGGGAGACGGTATATTTTCGCGACGAGGATAAGGTGTGGGCAGCAACGCCTGGGCAGGTTGGTATGTCAGTAAGAGTGGAAGAAGCTGTGCAAAATGCCTTCACGGTGGGACATACTGGAGATTTACTATTCGACTTGGGCGAACAGTGGGCTGCGTTTTATGACGGAGTACACATAGCTCCGGTGGTGACCTTAGATATGCTTATGGCCGAAGAACTTTTGAAGGGCATTGCTTCTATTGTCAATGTGATACCCAGCGACGCTTCACTTTCTGTAATCGGGTCGGTACTGACGGTGTCGGAGGGCAAGAAAGGCCGGACAGTTGATGTAAGCGCAACGGCGGCTAAACTTGTGGAGCCTCTTACTGGATTCTATGAAGCTGATATTCCGCTTGTAATTGATGAATTCGCGCCAATGTTGGTTGATGCGGAGGAGCAGCGGGAGATAGGGCAGCGAATGTTGGAGGCGCCGTTGGTACTTATGGTGGAGTTTCCGCGCGAGGGCGATGGCCCTCCATGGGTGGTGGACCAACAGGCCTTAGCGGACATGCTAACGTTTATTCCAGAGGAGCCTAATGGGTTGAATCAGAAAACGAAGTATAAGATAGGGCTCGATCAAGACAGACTGAAAGGATTTCTAGAGTACGCAGGAGAGCAATTGGAAGTTCTACCCAAAAATTCACGCTTCGGTTTTGATGATGAGAGCGGAGAATTGGAGTTACTGCGTGCATCTGAGGTAGGTCGCGCTGTGGATGTTGCGGGGACACTGAGGGCCGTAAACCAATCACTTGAGATGGGCACTCACAATGTGTATATTCGCTTTGACGCGGTCGAGCCGGAAATTGACGATGACACACTGGCAGCCGATCTAGGGATTACTGGCTTGGTTGTAGAAGCAACTACGCAATTCCGTGGCTCGGGCGAGTCGCGATTGCAAAACATAAGGGCGGGCTCAGAAACGATGCATGGTGTTATGGTGCCTCCGGGTGAGGTGTTTTCATTCAATTCGAACTTGGGTAGCGTAAGTTTAGATACTGGATTTGCGGAGGCATGGATAATTTTTGGAGGTAGGACGATCCAGGGAGTAGGTGGCGGCATATGTCAAGTGAGTACCACAGTGTTTCGTAGCGCGTTTTATGGAGGCTACCCTATTGTAGAACGTAATCCACATGCGTATCGGGTGGGATATTACGAACAGGGTCCGGAAAGTCCTGGGCCGGGACTGGACGCAACCGTCTTTTCGCCGGTGGCAGATTTCAGATTTATTAATGACCGCGATGCATGGCTAATAATGGAAAGCGATTTTGATGAGGAACAGAAAACACTCACGTTTAGATTTTATAGCGCAGAAGATGGCCGTAATGTCGCAGTGTCTGAGGCAGAAATATCTGATGTAAAGGAGCCGAAAGAGACCGTATACGAGGAGAATCGTGAGTTGGATCAGGGTGTTATTGAGCAGGTGGACTGGGAAAATGAGGGTGCTAAAGTTATAGTTGAACGGGTTGTGGAGAGAGGCGGAGAATTACTGATAGAGGATTTTGTGCGTACGACTTACCAACCGTGGGGTTCCGTATTTCAATTTGGCCCTGGCACAGAATTGCCGGAGGACGTGACAATTCTGTGGGCGGACGATGATGACGGCGAGTGACTATTGAACCTTGCGTTACAGGGTGTATGCGTATAAGATTGGATTAGACGCAAGGCTTGGTTGGGCGGTTGCGGGTGCGCATAGCGTGCCTGAGGAAAGTCCGCGCTCCAAAGGGTGGCGTGCCGGATAACGTCCGGGTCGGGTGACCGATGGATGAGGGCCACAGAGAAAGAGATTGCCTGTGCGAAGAGCATGGGTGAGGGTGAAAAGGTGCGGTAAGAGCGCACCGGCGCGTTTAGTAATAGGCGCGGCTAGGTATCCCCCACGCGGAGCAAGGTCAAGCAGGAGCGATGTGGTTGCCCGCCACAAATTAGTTCCGGGTAGACTGCAGGAGGTAGGCAGTGATGCCTGCCCAAGATAGATAACCGTCGCTTAGAGTGGTGAAGGGAAGAGGCGCTTTAGCGTGTAAACCTATGCTATTCTGAGTACAGAACGCGGCTTATAGGCTGGGCCGTGCGTCAAGAAAAATACGGGCACCCACCAGACGGTGGGTGCCCGTATTTTTCTTGTAGGATTTACTTACGTATGTACTATAGGCTATGCTCGTCGTCGTCGTCATCTACGTCGGCGAAGGCGGCATCGTCATCGTCAGAGTCCCAATCGTCGTCTTCGTCGTCGGAATCTGGGTCGTATCCGTCAACATCAAATCCCATCGCTTCGGCTTGAGCGAGGGCATCCTCTTCGGTGAGTGTCCCGGCGGCAACTTGGGCTCGTAGATCTTGGATTTCTGGAGGTTCATTACCACCGCCTTCGCCGCCATCACCACCGTACTCACCACCATAGCCACCGTACTCTCCGCCATAGCCACCGTACTCTCCGCCATAGCCA
>JAKUPR010000015.1 GCA_022450585.1 Anaerolineales bacterium
TATAGCTGACCACTTCAAGATAATCCGGCCCAATTGTGTGCTCACCGCCGTTTAAGATGGTGACACCCTCTATGGTTAGCACGTTGGAGCCGATGCCAGAGATGCGTGCCCCACGCGCGTTAAGGAATTGGCATAGCTCCTGTACGTGTGGTTCGGATGCGGCGTTGCGCACAGTCGTGGTGCCGGTCGCGAGCACGGCGGCCATTAACACGTTCTCTGTGGCTGTCACGCTGGTTTCATCTAGAAGAATGTTGGCTCCGCGTAGTTTGTTCGCGCGAAACTTAAAGTGTTCGTTGGCGGTGATTTGAGCGCCTAAGGATTTCAGAGCTAGCATGTGAGTGTCTAGGCGGCGCCTACCTATAATGTCGCCGCCTGGTGGAGCAAGCTGCAGCTGGCCTTGCCGTGCTAGCATTGGCCCGGCCAGAAGGATAGATGCACGAATTAGTCTGCATAACATAGAATTCGGCTGACAGCTGGAAATGTTGTTTGCTTGGAGTCTCCAGCTATTGTTACCCACGGATTCAACTAATACCCCGAGATCTTCGAGTATCTTTCGCATCGTAAGGACATCGCCTATGGATGGTACGTTATGTAGTACTACCGGTTGGTCAGTCAGCAGGCAAGCTGCTAGCAATGGGAGTGCGGCGTTCTTGTTACCCGCTGGGCGGATGATGCCTTTAAGTGGCAGACCCCCAGTTATTACGAATTGATCCATAGGAGATTTTATGTTGATAAAATGTGAGGATATAAACCCGTAAAGTCCATTGTAAACGAGAGCGTCCATGGGGTCAACCGGAGGATTGGTCATTCCTGTGGCTTATTCTAACGTTAATGGGTCCGTGGTGGCGCGGTGTAAAAGGGTCAAACAGCAAGCGCTGAGAAGTCATCGGTGGTAAACTAAGCAGGTGCAATCTGACGCATCTACACCATCCAAATCCAACGCGCCCATCGGAGTGATTGACGCATTTGGGCGTGGCTTTGAAACCGTGCTTTCGCGCATTAGCCTGATAGCATTACCGGTGTTTCTTGACCTCTTTCTGTGGTTGGGGCCCCAACTTAGTGTAGCGCCGCTCACTGCTGAACTAGGAACTCTACTAGAAGATCAGCTGCAGGCTGCTGAGTTACCCGTTGAAATGTATCAGGCTGTACAAACTACGCTTGAACGTTCCGGGGAAAACTTGAACGTCTTTGGGTTTCTGAGTACTTCTCCTCTTGGCGTGCCTAGTATGATGGTGGCAAGTGGTTCAAGGGGAACTCCCCTTGGATCGGAATTGCGTATTCCTATCACCACCGGTGGGTCTCTCTTTATTCTTAGTGTGGGACTTAATGTAACTGGCCTATTTCTGGCTGCTGTGTTTTTTGGGATGATTGCGCGTGACGTGCTGCCAGTGGATGATCGTTGGAGCGAAGAACAGAACCTAGAGAGATTATGGTTTAGTTGGGTACGGCTTCTTGGTTTTGGAGCTTCATTGTTGTTGGCTATGTTCTTGCTCGGGTTATTGATAGCCGTGCTATCCACATTGTTATCCCTGCTACATCCGTTTCTCGGAGGGGTGGCTACATCCCTTGGTATCGCGCTATGGATTTGGACGCTACTCTTCGTGGCATTCACTGTGCATGGTGTTGTCATGCATAATTTCGCCCTCTTACCCGCCTTACGCAAGAGCATTCGGCTTGTGCGGTGGAATATGTCGGCGGTTACCGGTTTGTTCATTATTGTTTTGATTTTGAGTTGGGGTCTAGGTTTTCTCTTGTCTATGCCATCTAGAGAATCTTGGCTGCTTCTTGCTGCAATCGTGGCGCATGGGTTTGTGGCTAGTGGGGTGGTGGCCTCGACATTTCATTTTTATCAGGACAGATTACGATGGTGTGACGAGATGGATGGTATGCGCTTGAAAGAACATGACCGTTCGCCTGACAGAGAGCATACTCATTTATTGGAGGAAGGCAAAAGTGGCGCAAGCACAAAAGAGGAATAAACCACAAGGCAAGGGCAAAAAACAGCGACAGCAGGCTTACGGGGCAAGCAACATTCAGGTTCTCGAGGGTCTAGAGGCCGTAAGGCGTCGTCCAGGTATGTATGTTGGCGGTACAGACATTCGTGCGTTGCACCACCTAATTTATGAAGTTGTCGACAATTCCATTGATGAAGTGCTGGCTGGATCCTGTGACTTTGTAGGTGTTACCATCCATGAGGATGAGAGTGTCACCGTAAAGGATAATGGTCGTGGCATTCCTGTGGACAAGCATCCTGTTGAGAAGGTATCGGCGCTTGAAGTGGTGATGACTAAGCTTCACGCCGGCGGTAAATTTGGTGGGGGTGGTTACAAGGTGTCAGGTGGACTACATGGGGTCGGCGTTAGTGCGGTAAACGCCCTTTCTAGTAATTGCGAAGTGAGTGTGACGCGGGCCGGTAAGCTGTGGTTTCAGGCATACAGTAAGGGGGTTCCAGAGGCACCAGTAAAGGCTATCGGAGAGAAAAAAAAGGGCATCACGGGCACCAGTATTAAATTTCTACGTGATGAAAGTATTTTCGATAGCGAAATCAGTTATAGCTTTGCAACTCTAGAGCAGCGCTTTCGTGAAATGGCTTTTGTGACGCGGGGTGTAACAATACATTTTGTTGACGAGCGCAGTGAACGTGAAATGACGTTTTATTTTGAGGGTGGGATTAAGTCGTTTGTTCGATATTTAAACCGGAACCGCAAACCGTTGCACCCAGTAGTTTACGTGGAAAAGGAAATCGATGGCACTGGAGTGGAAGTGGCACTACAGTACACCGATGCGTTTAAGGAATCTACACATTCGTTTGCGAATACTATCAACACTCAAGATGGAGGTACGCATCTGACCGGCCTGCGTTCCGCGCTCACTCGGACTGTAAATGAATATGCTAGAAAAGCTAATCTCTTGAAAGGAAAAGAGTCAAATTTTAGTGGTGAGGACATTCGTGAGGGTTTGACTGCGATAGTGAGTGTTAAGCACGTAGACCCGCAGTTTGAGAGTCAGACTAAAGTGAAATTGATGAATGCAGAGGTATCTGCGCAAGTACAACAGGCACTTGGCGAGGATTTCTTAGAGTTCTTAGCGAAGGATTCGCGTGCTGGACGGGCGATTGTCGAAAAGTGTCTTACGTCTGCCCGGGCACGTGATGCGGCCCGCAAAGCGCGCGATTTGGTTATTCGCAAGAGTGCGCTAGAGTCATTGACTTTGCCAGGTAAGCTTGCGGATTGTTCCGAGCGTGATCCTGTTAAGTGTGAACTTTACATTGTAGAGGGAGATTCGGCTGGTGGCTCGGCAAAGCAGGGACGTGATCGTCATTTTCAAGCTGTGCTTCCTTTGCGTGGCAAGATCCTGAACACGGAGCGGGCGCGCTTGGATAAAATTCTTGGTTCAAATGAAGTGAAGGCGCTGATTTCCGCGCTTGGCACTGGGATTAGCGAAAGTTTTGATCTGACCGGCTTGCGTTATCATAGAGTAATAATTATGACGGATGCTGATGTAGATGGAAGCCACATTCGCACCTTGTTGCTTACATTCTTCTTTCGCTATATGAAGGAGCTTATTGAGCGCGGACATCTTTTTATCGCTCAACCGCCATTGTATCTGCTCGCCAAAGGAAAGAAGAAAACATACGTGTTCAACGAAACTGACAAAGATGCGACACTGAAAGAATGGGGTAATAGTAGTAAGACTAAATTGCAGCGTTACAAGGGTTTAGGGGAAATGAATCCCGAACAACTTTGGGATACCACCATGGATCCGGCGCATCGAATTCTGTTGCAGGTGAATGTTGAGAATGCGGCTGAAGCTGACCGGACATTTGATATGCTTATGGGTGCTGCCGTACCACCGCGACGGCGGTTTATCCAGACCCATGCAAAGGAAGTACGCAACCTCGATATTTAACTGTCCTGATATGTAGCGAAAGACAAGATTTGTACATCCTGTGGTTCGTTGTCGTCATAATACAGGGACACGCTTAATGTGTGGGTCCCGTGATCTGGTTCGCTGCGCAAATGCATGGTCAGTTCAGTTTTTCTAGTAATCAACTCCAGTACCTCTGCCTCGGATATGGTATTGCCCTTGGGTCCCGTAATTTGCAGTGTCAGGTTTGGTTTTTCGAAAAACGGAGTTAGAACTATCATGACGCGTACTCGTGTGCCGTCCGGATATGGTTCTACTGTGGCATTTTCTATACGAACATCTTCGGCTGCCAGTGGAGATTCGTCTTGATCAAAAAAGAAGATTTCCTGCATCTTGATATATATTCCTTGCTAAAGTGACAAAATGGAGTCTCAATTTGTAGAGTGTGATGTTGTTGGTGCTATGGCTGGGGTAGCTACCGGTAATGTTCGCAGCGATTCGGATGATATGACATAGTTGAGGGAGACCCATCCTGATTCTGCCGCTGGACGAGGTGCTGACTGAATGAAGGCCCATGTTCCGGCTTGATTTTGTGCTATGAGATCAATGCATTCTCCCTCTAGGAGATAGGAATTGCTCGGAAATGTCGCGTTAGGCCCAGAACGGACGTTAAGGGAAGAAATCGTTACACATGCCCGGATCGGCTTTTGCTGTTGGTTTTGTTGATCAGAAGTAGGAGTTTTCACGGGTGTGGATGCAGGTTGCGAGTAGGTTGTGTTTGCTGGAGATATCACTGATGAGCCAGCGGTTGGGATGATGGGTAGTGTGGGTGTGGGTATTCTGGGAGTTGCGATTTGTTCTGTGCTTGATACATATTGTTTGGCGGCGGATACTCCATCCGCAATCCTCCAAGCTCCTGACATTGTTGCGTTAGGATACAGCACGAAGAGCGCTAGGGCTGCAACGGTCGGTACTACTATCAGTAGCGGTGCCCAGCTTGCTATAGATTTCCGACGTTTTCTGCGGCGTTTTCTGGTTGCAGTAAATTGTGTGTCCTCTGCTTTCATAGCGAGGTTGGCCCCACGGGTTTCCGGTGAATGTCTTGTTTCCCACAATAGGAAAGCTGCAGCTTGGTATATTTCGGAAAGGGATTCTACTGACTCCTTTGCGGAAAGTTCTCGAAAGTGGGCTGTACGGGCTGTGACGGCGGCGACAATTTCGCTGGGGCTAGCGTCGCGCGGTATTTGAAGGACTTCGTTTGGAGATTTGGTTCTCATGTGCTGTTCTATGATGTCTCGGCTCGAATAATTGTGCCGGTTGACTCAGTACCATCTATCGCTCTTGCAAGCGCACCTTCTGTTTCTCCTGAAAAGATATGTGCTGTGGCCGTGGGGGTATTTTGCACCAAACTGAGCATTTCCGCCACCTTTTCTTTCATTCCGCCCGTTACGTCCGGTGCGTCCGAGATGGATGTGTAGGCTGCGTGGGCCGCAAAAGTAGTTGGGGTAATTTCTGAGATGACACTGCCCTCTGGGTGTTTTTTCAAAACTCCAGGAGCTATGCCTGCTAGCAGCACTTTCTTCGGCGGAAGGCTGTGCGCAAGAAAACTTAAAATCATTTCAGTAGAAATTATCGTTCCGCCACGGATCTTATCGAATGCCACATCGCCGTGCAAGAGTGGTATGAGGCCGTGTTTGATGGCATTACTAATAGGTTCTACGGCCATATGAAGTAATTTTCCATCTTGACATTGCGCAGAGGCTGATGGACGCACGTTAAAGACGGGTAGTCCCACAGACAATAGCTCGGTGGCGACAATGTTATTAAGTGCAGCAACTGCTGTTGCGACTGAAACGAAACCATCCCAATCACTAGCCGAGTCGACCCCAGCTCGGGTATTGTATTGTGAGGCTTGTATATGCCCAAAAGAGCCTGCACCGTGCCCTATGACCAAACTGGTTTGTGGAGACTCATGGAACCCTTGTGCAATTTCGCCTGCGAGCCGGCGGATGATCTTTCGTCTTGGAGTATGCTTGCGGTATTTGTTGGTGATTAGGGAGCCACCAAGTTTTACATAAATTGGTTTAGGAGTCATGGGTGTTGGCGTGTAATTCCGTTAGAAATATGTTCCTTGCTCCTGCGGCTCGCAATCGGGATATCACGTGATCAGCCTGGCCTTGATGGACAGGAGCGATGATGTGGCCACCTGCCCCTGAACCTGACAGCTTGGCGCCTGATACCCCTGCGTGCAAGGCTGCTTTTACCAATCTGTCTAAAGATGGAGACGACACACCTATTGCTTGTAGGATCTCCTGGTTTCGCAGCATCAATGTACCTAAAAGTTCGCTGTCACCATGGGAAACTGCCGTGCGTGCAGCGCGAGTTATGGTTCCCATATCGTCGAACCATGTTTGGTATTTCTTTCGCTGTTTGGTGTAACGCTCGCGCACTCCGGCTATCGTTTCTCTGGTGGAGCTGCGTTCTCCACTGTCAGCGATCAGGAAAGTTAGGGGTCGAACGAGTTTAATGAATTCAGGTTTTTTTGTTTTTGTAAAAAAGATAGTTTGTTCGTGTGCTATGACAGTGTTGTCTATCCCTGAGGGGGTGCCGTGCTGGAGTTTTTCGACTTCGAACACTAAATCGGAAACCTCATTCGCGGAGAGTTTGTGCTGTAGAAAACGGCTAAGAGCATGAGTGATGGCGGTGGAAGTGGCTGCGCTTGAACCTAACCCGGCTCCTACTGGTATAGCGGATTTTAACGACAAATGAGCACGTGGCTCTCTCGAAATACCGGTCACTTGCATCACTTTGCGGATGGTTGCTGCGATTGGATGAGTGGGTGTGAGCTCACCATATTGGCATCTGAGACAAATGTCATCCGCTGTAATTAGGAGCCCGCTTAGGTCTTTGGGGTATGTCGCTGAGATAGTGGCGTGTGCACGCATTGATGTTAATGGTGCTGCCAGTGCTGGTTCTCCGTAAACTACGGCGTGCTCTCCAAAAAGTATGAACTTTGCGGGTGCGCTAGAGTGTATGCTTGTGAGACCAGCCATTAATCTAACCTAGATACATGACGGCTGTGGCAGCTGTTGCCCATATGATAATACATATCAATAACGGGCGGTCCTGAAAGACCAACCGTTCCGGTTCACCACCAGCACCTTTGACGTGGACTAGATATAGATAACGAAATACCCCGTAGATCACAAATGGGATTGTGGCCATCATCTGGTGGTTTTGCGGTAGATTAGGCGCACTAAAAGTGTACAGTGAATACGCTACTATTGCACCGGTGGTGACACTAGCTATCAACCAGTCAATAAGCGTGATATTGTAGTCTGAGAGTACAGTACGATGCTGAGTGCTAGTATCCATGAGAATAGTTAGCTCGTGACGTCGTTTACCGAGTCCAACAAGTAGTGCCCCTAAGCCTACGCATACGTATATCCATGGTGAGCCTAATGGTGACTGTTCAGCTTCCACCAGGATAGCTCCAGCGGCTACGCGCAACATGAAACCGACGGCTATAAGCAGAACATCGATAATTACAATATGTTTCAACCAGAATGAGTACATAAGGTTCTGCAACCAGTAAAGGATCAGCACTACACCAAACCAAGTGTGCAGTTGAAACGCAAGTGGCAGAACGATGATGGGGATGAGGATGGCAGAAACTAGAGCCAGTCGTTTGGTGAGTCTACCGGCTGGTAGTGGGCGATGCCGTTTGAGTGGATGGTGGCGGTCGTTTTCCAGGTCTATCAGGTCGTTCGACAAATAGACCGCTCCTGTTAGAAGCGAGAAAAGAATAAAACCCGACAGCGTTTGCTGCTGATATTCAGGCAGAAAAAGCTTGCGGTCGAAGACCAGTGCGGTGAAGATCAACAGATTCTTAGCCCATTGTAGTGGGCGCATTGCTTGCAGTAATTGCACTATCATTACGTATACATTATAACTTGGTTGTTGGAGATGATAAAATTAGTGAGATGCTGAAGATGCGGTTGGACAAATTGCTATTGGTACGTGGACTTGTGGAGACACGTGCGAAAGCCCGTGGTCTCATAATGGCCGGCGACGTGCTTGTGTCTGGCAGGATAGTAGATAAGGCTGGGAGTCAAGTGCGAGGAGACGCAAATGTCGAAATCAAATCGAGATTGAGATTTGTTAGCCGAGGGGGCGTAAAGCTAGCTGCTGGTATTGAGTGCATGCGTCTGGAGATAGACGGGTTGGTGTGTGCTGATGTGGGTGCTTCGACGGGTGGCTTTACCGACTGCATGTTGCAGCACGGAGTGAAGCGTGTTTACGCCATTGATGTTGGGAAAGGAATTTTGCATTGGAGGATACGCAATGATCCGCGTGTGGTGTTGATGGAGGAAACTAATGCACGGTACTTACGCGATCTTCCTGAAAAGGTGGGATTGGTGACAATTGATGCATCATTTATTTCTCTCCGCCTTTTACTCCCTATGGCAACACGATGGTTGGAGAGGAGTTCTGGAGTGATTCTGGCATTGATAAAACCACAATTCGAAGCGGGACGGACGCAGGTTGGTAGAGGTGGCGTGGTGCGGTCAGTACATGTGCACAGACAGGTCCTTCGTGACGTGTGTGAGTTCGCTGGATCCATTGGCATGCATACTAAAAATATAATGCAATCGCCATTGCGTGGTCCTGCAGGTAATGTCGAGTTTCTTGCTTTTTTGACCCAGACTGACGCCGGAGTAAGAGTAAAAGATTTAGTTGCTCAAATACTACCAGAATCAGATTTGTGAGAGATCTGTGGACTATTCTTTAGATATAATTGGCCCTCTAACTCAATAGTGCGATTATGGAACTTTCGATTAGAATTTGCAGCGGTGATGCTATATGAACTCTAGTAATAACATACGCAATTTTTGTATCATTGCTCATATTGACCATGGGAAATCAACGCTCGCGGACAGATTATTGCAATTGACAGATACTGTATCCGAGCGCGAAATGCAGGAGCAGTTTCTAGATGGTATGGAGCTTGAGCGCGAGAAAGGCGTCACTATAAAGGCTTCAGCTGTACGTATGGTCCACGAGCACGTGACTGGGATGACTTACGAATTAAATCTGATAGATACACCAGGCCATGTAGATTTTTCCTATGAAGTGAGTCGGGCGCTGGCCGCCTGTGAGGGTGCTCTATTGGTTGTGGATGCGAGTCAGGGGATTGAAGCGCAGACGTTGGCCAATCTGTATCTGGCCCTGGATGCGGATCTTGAAATCATACCTGTACTAAACAAGATTGACCTTCCATCTGCTCGTCCAGACGAAGTATCTGATGAGCTGGCTGATTTGTTGGGAGGTGAGGTGGGAGATGTCCTAGAAGTCTCGGCAAAAACGGGGGATGGTATTGAGGCTGTGCTTAACGCTATTGTGGAAAGGCTTCCGGCGCCTTCTGTCGAAGGCTTGGGGCCGCCTCGTGGTCTTGTGTTTGATTCTCACTATGATTCTTACAAGGGTGTGGTGAGTTATGTACGAATGGTATCTGGTCGAATAAGTGCCAGTGAGAAATTACGCATGCTGGCTGGCACACTTCGGTTTGATCCGCTAGAGATTGGGATCTTTGGGCCAGAAATGAAGCCTACAGGAGAGTTGGAGGCTGGGCAAGTAGGGTATGTTGCTACGGGATTAAAATCTGTGAATGACTGTAGGGTTGGTGACACCTTAGTTCTTGCGGATGACGACACATCTGAACCGCTACCGGGATACCTGGATGTTAAACCGATGGTGTACGCGGGGTTTTATCCTGTTGATGGAGAGGCCTACTCACTCTTGAAGAGCGCGCTCGAAAAATTGCAGTTAAATGATGCTGCATTACTTTTTCAGGTGGAGGCATCCCAGGCGCTGGGATTTGGGTTTCGATGCGGGTTTTTGGGGTTGTTCCATATGGAGATAATTCAAGAGCGCTTGGAGCGGGAATATGAGTTAGATATTATTGCTACCGCTCCCTCGGTGGAATATGAGGTTGAGTTGAAAAATGGCAGTATGACACGTGTTGAGTCTCCGGCTAGTTTACCAGATGCTGGTGAAATATCTGAAATACGTGAGCCTTGGATGAATATACAAGTGTACTCTCCAGAAGCATATTATGGCACAATAATGGACCTGGTCACTTCGAGACGAGGTGTTGCCTTGGAACAACAGCATTCCTCTGGAGGGCGTGTCGTACTGTCTTTCAGGATACCCCTTTCTGAGTTAATTGTGGATTTCTACGACCGCCTTAAATCTCGTACACGTGGTTATGCATCGCTGGATTATCAGTTTGACGGATATCAAGCGGATGATCTTTTGCGCCTGGAAATCTTAGTAAATTCGCAACCAGTTGACGCGCTTGCGACGATTGTGCATCGAGATACAGCTTATCACAAGGGCCAGAAATTGATTAGCAAACTAAAGGAGCTAATTCCCAGACAATTGTTTCCGGTAGCAATCCAGGCCTCTGCTGGTGGCAAGGTGATTTCTCGAGCTAACGTGAAGGCACTTAGAAAGGATGTGTTAGCTAAGTGTTACGGAGGGGATATAACTCGTAAAAAGAAGTTGTTAGAGCGGCAGAAAAAAGGTCGTAAGAGACTGAAGATGGTAGGGAATGTTGAAATACCTCAGCAGGCGTTTATGGCTGTATTAAAGATTGGAGAATAGGGTATGGAGAGGAAAGCGGTTGTGATTGGGGCAGGTCCAGCTGGATTGACGGCTGGGTGGGAACTTGCCCGGCGAGGGGTGTCGGTAGAGGTACTTGAAAAAGACGTCTTGGTTGGCGGCATTGCCCGTACTGAGAAATATAAGGAATACTTTTTTGATATAGGTGGACATCGCTTCTTTACTATGGTGCCTGAGGTGGAGGAACTTTGGCATGAATGGATGGGGGACCAGTTCCTCTTGCGACCCCGACTCTCTCGTATTTTCTACAATGGGAAGTTCTTTCATTATCCTTTGCAAGCTATGGATGCAATTGTTGGTCTCGGTTTCTGGGAGAGTAGTCGCATTATTCTTAGTTATTTGCAGTCGCAATTGTGGCCGTATCGTGATGAGGAGACATTTGAACAGTGGGTGTCGAATCGCTTTGGCAGGCGTTTATACGAGGTGTTTTTTAAGACTTATACAGAGAAGGTGTGGGGCATACCGTGTAGCGAAATCAGGGCTGAATGGGCAGCGCAGCGTATCAAGGGCTTGACGCTACCCGCGGCTGTGCGTAATGCTCTATTTCCGCCAAAGGGAGAGGTGATAAAAACTCTGATCGAGGAATTTCATTATCCGGAGCGTGGTCCTGGAATGTTGTGGGAACGGGTGGTGCAGTTGTTGGAGGAACGTGGTAGTGTGGTGCATCTTCAGACTGGGGCGGTGCGCTTGTTGCGGGATCAACGTCGTGTGACAGGAGTGGTGGTGCGTCACCAGGGTTCTGAAAGGACTATGGATGCTACAGATGTATTTTCCACAATGCCTTTGTCGGAACTGATTCCTATGTTTGATCCTGCGCCTCCAGAGGAAGTCTTGGCCGCTGCGCGAGGGCTAAGGTACCGTGATTTCTTGACTGTGGTGTTGATTCTTGATGAAGCGGACATTTTCTCTGATAACTGGATTTACATACATAGTCCGAATGTACGAGTAGGTAGAATCCAGAACTTCAAGAACTGGAGTCCCGCAATGGTGCCCGATGCCAGCAAGACTGCTCTCGGCCTAGAATATTTCTGCGATGCGGGCGATATACTCTGGGAGATGCCAGATGAGGACCTCCTGGCTCTGGGGTCTAGCGAGTTGAAGCAAATTGGGATTGCCCGCGATGCTGATGTACTCGACGGTGTAGTTGTTCGACAGCTTAAGGCCTATCCCATTTATGATTCTCATTATGGGGAACTTCTTACCGTGATAAAGGATTGGATTATGGGGTTGGAGAATTTTGAAACTCTTGGACGTAACGGACTCCATAAATACAACAATCAAGACCATTCAATGCTGACTGCAATTTTGGGTGTTAGGAATGCGTTGTTTGGAGAAGATAATGACCTTTGGGAAGTGAACACCGAGCGGTCGTACCATGAGGAGGTTCGTGTTCCCGTAGATAAGTCAGGACCAGTGGACATTTTAGATGCGTGATGGAAGATGTAGCAAAGGGTGACAATGACGTTCTAGGGTTTCGGGCTCGTTTTTTTGAGACTATCCTTTTGGGCATCTTGCTAGTTGCAGGTGCTATCCTGCGTTTCACCAGTCTGGATTGGGATGGACTGCAGCATGTCCATCCAGATGAGCGCCACATCAATTGGGTTCAGACAACTATCGAGTGGCGCGGTGGAGTGCACGAGTGGCTTCATCATGAGGATTCCTCGCTCAATCCTTTTTACTGGCCGGAGACGAAGAATACCGTCGGCATAGAGGTTCCGCTTGGCGAACCACGACGATTTGCGTATGGTCATTTTCCTCTTTATCTTTCCGTACTGCTGGCGAAGGGACTTAGTCAAGTAGGAAACTTAATATCTCCGTTGGGCCTTCCGCCTGGAATCGGTGAGGTCCTGAATGTGTACGCGCGCACAGAATATGAGCATCTGACGTTAGTTGGGCGAGTAGTCGCAGCGTCGGCTGATACCATTACCATAATGTTGGTGTATCTACTGGGTCGTCAGATAGGGGGAATCAAAGTAGCCTTGTTGTCTGCGAGTTTTACGACCCTATCTGTGCAGCACATTCAGCAGGCTCATTTTGGTACGTTTGATTCAATCCTAACAATGTGTATTTCTGCGAGTCTGCTTAGCCTTGTTCATTATGTGAAAACAGGGAATCGGCAAAACATTATTGTTTCTGGCAGTTTAATAGGGTTGGCAGTGGGAGCAAAGTTTTCTGCAATTATGCTAGTAATTCCAGCGGCAACTGGAGTAGTGTGGTCATGCGCGGGTAAGTATCCTGGGAGAGAATATACTCGCGGGTTGGTGGAACATGGTTTTCTGTTAGTGTGCTCCGGGTTGCTGGTATTTTCTTTTACGAATCCATTTGCGATAATAGAGTGGCGTGAGTTCTTTGAATCTATTGCTCGTCAGAGTGCTATGGTTCGCGGTCTTACAGACTGGCCGTTCGTTGTGCAGTATCGCGGGACGTTGCCGTATATTTATCAGCTTGGACAGCAAGGGCGCTGGCTCTTGGGTTGGCCGCTTACGATTGTGGCGTACGGGGGTATGTCATGGTGTTTGTGGGAGTGGATGCAACGACTGCGTGCCAGGATATACGGCGTAAAAACTGGTCAATATGCTGTTCTGTTTGGGTGGTTGATACCCTATTTAGTCGTGACTGGTGCTTTCCTTGTTAAATTTCCTCGCTATATGCTACCAGCCCTTCCAGTACTATTTGTCTTTGCCGGTGTAGTTTTGTGCGACATGGTGCAACGCTGGCCCAAACTTGGGACAGCGTTGGCTGCTTTAGCACTGGTCCCCACTGGAGTTTATGCATTGGCATTTGCACAGGTTTATAGCGTGAATCACCCATGGGTAACGGCTTCTGAATCTGTCTACTCTGTTGTTCCTGAGAATGCTCGAATACTTCTAGAGAAATGGGACCATCCGTTGCCACTTGACCAGGTGACTGATGGTCGTCGGCTCAGTAGAAAAATTTATAACCAACAGGTTTTTGACCCGGTTGCGCGTCCGGACGATGAAGGAAAACTGACACAGATTCTTGACAAGGTAGCAAAAAGCGACTTTATCATTGTTGCGAGTAATAGAAATTATGGTCCGGTGGGTATGCTGGCAGATATATATCCGCTCACCAATGCTTACTATCGGGCACTATTTGATGGAAACTTAGGTTATGAGCTTGTTCACTCCGCGACGCGCTTCCCTAAACTGGGCAGTGTCGGGTTGCGATCGGACCCATTCTTGCAGGCGGGCATGTCTTGGCCGCGAGGTCTTGAGCCTATCAGCGATGAGGACTTGATGCCGGGGTATGCTGATGAGAGCTTTACCGTATATGACCACCCATTGGTTTTGGTATACCGTAATCAGGCCCGGTTAGGTGTTACGGAGTTGAGGCGTCGGCTTGGTAGCTACTATTGGCCATCAAATGATTGAATGTTTATGAACTAGTTGTGTTATCTGACAAGGCGTTGCTGCTACCTTCTAGAATATATCGGAGCAGAATCGAATTGGTTAATTGTTCTACGGGGGCTTGGTCGTCTGTGAATATGGGTCCTGTGGCATTAGTGGGGCGGAGGTTTTTGGCGCCTGTTTGCATAGCGGAGCGTAGAAGGGGATGTGCGTCACCGGGGAGGTTATTTAGGTTGTCAATTAAGTTGTTGGGTGTACTATGCTGTAATGTGGCTATCAGAATTGTATTGAAGGTATCCGGCACGTCTATCACATGTACGCTTGGGAAGACTGTTAGTAAAGTGGCGGATAGTGCATCCACAAGTCGACGGTCATTTGGCGTACGCCCTACGTTAATCGCCAAAACGCCCCGCTCTTGTAAATGTAAACGTGCTTCGTTGAAGAACTCTTGTGTGGTCATGTGCCATGGAATGTAAGGCAGGCGATAGGCGTCAACTGCTATCACAGAGAACTTGTCTGTGAGGTTTGCTAGTGCTACACGCCCATCTGCTTCAATTACATGTAAGTTGTTTTGCTGCATTGCAAAATATCTCCGTCCGGCTGTGATAATATCTCCATCAATCTCAATGCCGGTGATAGGAATCTCTCCGTAAACTTCGGTGTACTGTCGGGAGATTGTACCAGCGGCTAGCCCAATAATGGCTGCATTGTGGACATCACTTGGTAGGAACGGGGGCGAATTAAAGAAGGGCGCGGTCAGATAGTAGTCCCAGGTTCCGCTGCTCTTAATGGTGTTAGGGTTGTAGATCGAATGGACGCCCTGGCCCTCGTTGAGTAGTAGGTAACGCGTATCCTTACGCTCGACGACTTGAATGAGATTGTAGGGTGATTCATGCTCGAATATAAGTCCTGCAACTGGACGTAAATTACCACGGCTTGCGAAGAGTCCCAATCCCAAAAGGGCGGCTAGCATCCATAAGTGCCGCAAAGCCATAGTGCGGCTCGAAACCCATAGTCCAGTGATGGCGATCAAAAGCAGGACACCTGCGAAAAATATATATGTGAGGCGAGTGCCTATCAAGGGGATAACAACCAGAATTGGCAAGAAACTTCCTAGTAGCGACCCGCACGTCGATAGGGCATAAACCTTTCCTGAGGTCTCCCCGGATTTGGAGGGCTCTGAAATTAGTAGTCGTATTGCGAATGGCGAGAGGCAACCAAGTAGTGTCACTGGCACCGCAAATAGCAACATGGTGCCGAGGAAGGCCCCGGCGGTGGCAGGAGCATTCAGTGCCGCTAGTGTGCGAGATGCCTGTAGAAGAACGGGCCGAGAGAAAAAAGGAATTAGTCCGGTGGTGAATGCACCCCAGGCCATTATACTGAAGAAGGTAGTGACTTTGGGAGAGCGGTCAGCCCAGCGTCCGCCTATGAAGTATCCGACCGCAAGATAGAGAAGGATTAGTCCTATGATGCTGGTCCAGACGATGTTTGACGTCCCGAAAATATTTCCAAGCAATCGAAATGCGGCGACCTCTGATGCAAGAGTGGTCATCCCAGCGACAAAAATGGAAAAGAAAATTAGTCTGGTCAAATGGATTTGGTGAAGAATGCCATATTATTTACTATTAAGGTATGATGTTTTTTGCGACTGCAATGATTATACACCGGCGGTGCTATAATCCTTCATGATGAACGTTACTGCGAGACTTTATGTTTTGCAGCAGATTGATACCAAGCTCGATAAGAGCGAGAATCGTCTGCGCGAATTGGAACAAGCTATTGGAAATGACAGTGATGTTCGAGAGGTTACAGCTGCGTTGGAGGCTGCAGAAATGAAGACGAGGGCTGCGAGACGTGCCTATCAGGCGATTGAAGACGACATTGATATGCTGGCCCGCAAAAAGACCGCTGGTGAGAAAAGACTTTATAGTGGTTCTGTGAGCAACCCAAAAGAATTACAAGATTTACAGGATGAAAGTGTTTCCTTGGCTGGTAGGATCAGCACACTTGAGGAACGGCAATTGGATGCCATGATTGCTCAGGATGAATCGGAGAGCATAGAGACTAAGGCTCGCAAGCAACTTGAAGTCGTGCGCTCTAAATGGAATAGGGAACAGGCCACGTTTGTAGAAGAAAGTAGTGAGCTGCAGGCGACGATTCTGTGTTTGAATGATGAAAGGGAGACTGCACTGATTGGTGTTTCAAGTGATTTGCAGGAGAGCTATGATGTGGTTCGGAGGCACAAGGGGGGGATTGCGGTGGCGGAGGTAACCGATAACATTTGCACGGTCTGTGGTATGGCGCCTTCAGCTGTGCGAATTCGGCAAGCTCGGAGCGGTGTGGACCCCCCAGTTAAATGTGGAAATTGCGCACGTATAATGTATGTTAAGTAGGCTTGGCTAAACCAGGCTACACAGTTTTCGTGTGTCATGCGACTTTCATCCCACTGATTTGCAACTAAGATTTGCGGAAAGGTTCCCCAAACACAATTTTCTGTCCTCACGGTTTTGAAGTCAATCTAGAGAAAAATAGATAGAGTTAGCCTTACTCACATGTTGGGAGCTAAGTGTACGGTAGCGGTCTTAACCTTGGTTATCAGAGTTTCACCGGGGGTGAAGCCAAGGAATTCGGCCCGGGTGTGATTGGTAATTGCATGGCTAGACTCTTGGACATTGGGGTTTTTCATGCAACTAGAACAGTTACCTAAGAATGGTGAGTATGATCCTCTCGAGTACGCTTAATAGGAGCAAGGCGATGATCGGGCTGAAGTCCATCATTCCCATTGATGGCATCATTTCGCGGATTGGACGTAACACGGGCTCAGTGATTTCCATAAGGAATTGTACCGCGGGGTGATGAGGGTCTACACGGACCCAAGAAATAAGGACGCGGGCGAGGATGGCGAAAGATAAGAGAGAGAAAATTATTTCTATTGTAGGGATGATTATCTGTTCCATGTCTGGTTCTCCTGAATATGCGAATGTGTTAGCGGTAGCCTTGTTGTCGTTCTCCAAAGAGAGCTCGACCAATGCGTAAAAGGGTTGCGCCCTCTTCAATAGCAACTTCGAAATCGTCGGACATTCCCATAGAGAGTTGGTCCCAGCAGGTATCTGGAAAGTTGTTAGAGAGACGGTTGCGTAACTTGCGGAGGGCAGCAAAATGTGGTCGAGCTGCTTCTGGATTAGGGACGATAGGTGCTATTGTCATTAGTCCGAGGATTTCAAGGTAGGGTAATTCGACAATTTGGACAACGGCTTCAACCAGTGATTCCCATTGTTGCGAATCAAGGGCGCAATCATCGGCGGGGAATCCATGTTTACTTTGTTCGCCCGAAACGTTACATTCTAGCAGCAAAGGGACTTTTTTGTTTCTCTCCTCAGCGAAACGAGAAAGGCGTTTTGCTAAACGCACACTGTCCAGTGAATGGATTCGATCAAACCCGACAAAGATATTCTGGACTTTCCGTCTTTGGATGTGGCCGATCATGTGCCATACAATTGGGTCATCCGCTTTTTCGAATGTTTCTCTGGCGGCGACAATTTTCTGTTTTCCCGACTCTACTCGGTTCTCCCCAAAGTGACGGTGCCCCAAGCTATAGAGTGCGTCTACAGATGCTATTGGAATTGCTTTCGATACGGCTACCATGGTAATTTCCTCAGGTAATCGTCCAGATTTGTTGCCTGCAGTTTCTATTTTTCTACGGACCTGACTATATCTCTGTTCGAGAGTGGGTAAGTTTACTCCAACACGCGTTGCTTCTGGGGACATCATTTCAAGGCAATTACTACGCCAAAACGTCCGGTGACACCGGACTCGGCGCGATGGGAATAGAACTTATCTGTGTGACCAGCAGTGCATAAATCGCTGATTTCGATTGACTTTATTCCACATTGGGAGAGTGCATCTTTGTTGGCTTCCCAGAGGTCGTAATGGACTGAGTTATTGTAATCTGGGAGCAGATCTTGGCGGGTTGGAAATGCACGCTTAACCTGCCTGGCAACTGCTGGCCCGACGGGATATCTCTGGACACTAATTGAGGGTCCGATTGCTGCGATCATATCAGCGGGCCTGCAGCTGAAATTTCGCATCATTTCGTGCACAATGTGTTGCGCCATGCCCTTTACGGTGCCTTTCCATCCTGCGTGTGCAAGTCCGGCAGCGTGTTTCACCGGGTCGTAAAGTAGAATGGGTACGCAATCAGCAAAACTCATGAAAAGGGGTACACCGGGTGCTGATGTAATGAGTGCGTCTGCTCTGGTGGATTGTGGATCTGTACGCCCATTGATGGCAATGGTGCGAATGCCATGCATTTGCGAAACAAGGGTTGTGCTTGCAGACCCCAGGCCGACGGCGATTAAAGCACGGCGCCTATTCTCTCTTACGTTTTCTAATCTGTCTCCTGCGCTAGTGCTCATATTCAAACTTTTGTATGGGGACGGGCTCACACCGCCCGTTCGATCAAACACTGCGTGCGTAAGCCTTTCGATGGGTAAGCTGTCGAAGGTGTTAATGTTTACTTCACTCCGTGTTTCTATTTGCATCTATCAGAGTTTACCATCGGTACCGCAACTAAGCAGTACGATGTCTTTTTCGTATAGCTAACATCCATGCTTCCAGATGCGGATATGCAAGCCAAACACTCATAGATCCAAATAGGAATCCAGTTGCTGTGCGCAGCATTGGTGAGCTCTCATGTGAAATCAGGATGGGTAGGGAGGAGACTAGTGGTGATAGTAGTTGACTTAGACCGTCCAAGGCAATTGGAGTAAGTCCGAACAACAAATAGAGTATAAGTGGTGCTGGGGGAATAATAAACTGCTGATCTCGCAGTATGCAGTAAAACAGACTGGCGCTGAAAAAACCGACGAAAATTGCCAAGTCGCGTTGGCAGTATGCAAATTTCCAACCCATTACTGGATTGCCGTAGAAATCTTGAGAAGCTGACTTGGATAATGAATTCAGATATTCGATGCCCGCTAGGTCGAGAAACTGCTTAGAATTGTAGAAATGGCGCTGCCCGAAAACAAACCACGAGCTAAGGTGAAACTGGTGACACCATAGAGAATACAATTTGTATATCGTTTTTCCTAACCTCTCCCATCCCAACATCATGAATAGAGGAGCAGACAATGCTAAGCCTACGTTTATACCTGAAGCAGCTGTCAAAATAATTAACCAACGGGCACTCAATAAGGCTGCCAGACGTTGATGCCATTGCGAGGGATTCTGATATATAAGCATTGTTCTTTGATGTCCAATTAGTATTGCTTTACTCAGTTTTGAGGTAATATCTTTTCAAGATTTTCTGCTAGCTGGACTTCGGTTAGGAGTCCGATGTGTGCCGCGGCAAGCTTGCCGTCCGATGTGATAAACATAGTGGAGGGGTATCCTTGAATCTGGAAGAGTCCTTGTACTCTTCCATCTGGGTCCATGAGAAGAGGGAAACTTAAGTCCAATTCATTAGCAAAGTTAAGAATCATGTCGCGCGACTCTGCATAATTGACTGCCAGTATACTCAGTTGCTGCTGCTTGTAATAACGGTGAGCGGTCTCAAGGATTGGCATTTCTAGGCGACATGGTCCACACCAGGTAGCCCAGAAATTTATTATCACTGGTTGCCCGCGCAGGCTACTTAGCTTTATGGGCTTTTGTGTTTGCGCTGTTGTAAGCTCAAAGTCGGGGACGGTTTCACCGATGGCAGGTGCCCACTGGGTGGCGGCTTCCTGACGCTGAGTGAGTGTGTCTCCGGTACCATTGAAAGCAAACCATGCGGGTTTCTGATACAAGATCAATGCTGCTACTATCAGTCCAACCAGTGATCCCGCAACTATGTATGGAGTGCTGGATAAATTCTTTCCCACGGTTTTGCCTGGCATTTCATCTGGATGATGAGCCAAATAAATTTCTCCAGAAGTCTAGAATGGATGTGTCAATTGTTTGCTGTAATTCCAACAAGCCGGGACTCTGGGCGAATTTAGCAGTGAGAAGCCCAAGAGTTCCTGAAAATAATAGGCCACCTATAACTATAAGCAGCAATCCATTTGTGAGTTCAATGGCACGATGAGCTTTACGTAAACGGTGCATGAGGGGTGATATATGCCCGATTGCTAGTGCTGTGACAAGAAATGGTATTGCCAGTCCTAATGAGTATGCACAAAGCATGTATACCCCGCGATTGACTCCCTCCAAAGAGAATGCCAAAGTGAGCATTGCTCCGAGGACTGGACCAACGCACGGGGACCATCCGGCAGAAAAGAACATGCCCATTAGAGCAGAGGAAAAGAAGTTTAGGCTATCACCATTAGTGTCTAGTTGCCGCCTGGTGTCATAGAAGAGATACGGTATTGTGATAACTCCCATCACGTGGAGTCCAAAAATTATCACTACTACTCCGCCGACCTGACTAAGAATCCCGCGCATATCATAAAGTGCTTGCCCAATAGCACTGGCGGCTGCTCCCAGCGTTACGAACACAATGCTAAATCCGAGTACAAAAGCAAGGCCATGTAGAAATGTGCGGCTTCGGTTAGGTGGCAAATGGGCTCCAGAATTGGACACGATTTGTCCGCCCAGATACCCGATATACACTGGAACCAGCGACAGTACGCAGGGGGAGAGGAATGATGCTATTCCAGCGACGAAGGCTAGACCGAGGGTGATGTCAGCAATGGCCATTGCGACCCGGGTTCTGCTTTTCTCGCTTATTAAAGCTCATTAGCATGATATTGAGTTTCAGCCTTAGTGAATGGTTTGATGAGATAGATGTGTGTTGATGAGCGGAAATGAAGTATAGGTTCTCAAAATGCTGAGCACAGTTTAATGTTACCCTACCGGTGCTGGGATGACAAGGCGCACTATTTTGGGCTGGACTGAAGACACCGAGTAGTGTTTAATTGAGGTGATATGAAAGCTACCAATAATGTAAATCGATTGCAGGGTATGTTGGAAAAGCACAGTACGCTCTTAACGGATGGTGCAATGGGTACTATGCTATTTGAGGCTGGGCTCGAATTCGGGGACCCTCCGGAACTTTGGAACATAGAGCGTGCCGATGTAGTTAATTCTATCCAGAGTGCGTATGTTCAGGCGGGGGCGCATTTGTTGCTTACCAATACCTTTGGAGGTAGTAGTTTTAGACTGCGACAGCATGGTTTGCAGGATAGACAATATGAATTGAATAGGTTTGGAGCTGCGAATCTCAAGAATACGATCGAATCGTTAGATAGCACTTCTCTAGTGGCTGGGGACATTGGTCCAAGCGGAGAAATAATGGCGCCATTAGGTGACCTTGAGTTTGATGAGGCGGTAGCTGGGTTTGCCGAGCAGTGTGATGGTCTTATTGAAGGTGGAGTAGACCTGATATGGATTGAGACTCTGTCATCGATGGAAGAAATGGAAGCTGCTGTGTTAGGTGTAAAGCAGATAAATTCGGACATTCCAATTATTACGTGCATGAGTTTTGATACTCACGGGCGCACTATGATGGGGATTACTCCAGAAGATGCTATCTCAAAAATGTTAGATCTGGGTGTTTTCGCTGGTGGTGGAAACTGTGGATCTGGGATAGCTGAGATGTTAGAAGTTATTGAACGAATGCATGCTGCTGCACCCGACGCCGTGCTTGTCGCAAAATCGAATGCGGGTGTTCCGGAGTTGGAGGATGGCAAGGCCGTATATCGTGCCGATCCGGAGGCTATGGCTGATTTTGCGATTGCGGCACGTGCACGGGGTGCTAGCATTGTAGGGGGATGCTGTGGTACACGGCCGCAACATATTAGGGCTATGGGAGCTGCGCTCCGACGAACCTAGCAAAAGATGATGCCGATCTGGTGACTAAAGGCACAAAAGATGAAATGAAAAGGTCGAGTACTGTGAAGGTGACAAAAAAAGGGCAGCAACCCAGAAGCGGTTGGAGGGATGGAGGAAGTTATAATCGACAATGACTTTGCTATGGAGTGTAACCGCCATCATTGTGTCAGTGTATCTGCTGGCGGTGTTGACTGACAGTTTCTTCATCGTAAGCCTCGATGAAATTTCATCCCGGTTGAAGCTCCCAAGTGATGTTGCTGGTGCGACACTTATGGCTGTGGGTTCGTCGGCGCCTGAGTTAGCTATTGCGCTAATTGCGCTGTTAAGACCGGGTGGGCATTCAGATGTTGGTATTGGCACAATTGTGGGGTCGGCATTGTTTAATGTTCTTGTGATTACTGGCGCGTCAGCACTGGCACGGCCGGTACGCGTTTCCTTTTCAACGGTAACCCGTGACGTTGTTGCTTACGCGCTAAGTCTAGGACTGTTACTGTGGGCATTCTGGGATAGTCGCATTGACCTTTTTGAGGCTGCTGTATTTTTGGCATTTTATGTTGCATATGTTGTGGTTCTAATGTTTTGGAGTAAGCATAGTAAACCGGATGATATGTCTGTGCTTGGACATGAAGGGATTAAGGAGGATGTAATAGTTGAACACCGGAGTGTGATTGAGCGCATTTCTCGGGTCGTGGAGCGGGTGTACCAAGTAATTCTTGGAGACCCGCGTTCTGACTTCTTGCGTGCGTTTATAGCCTCTATTGTCTTGATAAGTGTTCTAAGTTGGATTCTCGTTGAAAGTGGCATAGCTTTCGCTAGTGCTCTTGGGATATCACCTGTTATTGTGGCTCTGACAATTTTGGCAGGGGGAACCTCGGTACCAGATATGATTTCTTCAATTGTGGTGGCTCGGCAAGGCCGTGGAGACATGGCGGTGGCTAATGCGGTTGGCTCCAATGTCTTTGATATTCTGATTGGTCTTGGATTACCATGGCTGATAGTGATATTGTCCGGACCAGGAACTATCAGTGTCGGAACAGAGGGTTTACTCAACTCCACTTGGCTGCTACTCGGATCAGTTGCGATACTTTACATTTTCATGTTGACGAAAAGAACACTTAGTAGAGTGGAAGGCGTTTTTCTAATTGGCACTTATGTTGCGTATGTGGCCTGGATGTATGCCGCGGCTAGTTAGGGGTTTTAGAGGTATTTTTCCTACCTCCAGGTGAGCGACGTAGTGGCAATTGGTATAGAGACGGGATGGGTGTTGTATGGGTTAGTGGTAGCAGCGGGTTTTGCGGCGGGATTTATTAATACTCTGGCCGGAAGTGGATCGTTGATCACGCTACCGCTACTTATTTTTATGGGTTTGCCGGCAACGGTTGCAAATGGGACCAACAGGATAGCGATCGTGGCGCAAAATATCGTGGCAGTATCTAGCTTCGGTAGACAAAAAATGTTGGACTGGCGTGGGGGGCTAACACTTGCCCTTCCGGCAGTACTTGGATCGTATGTTGGTGCAGGGATCGCAGTCCGGCTTGACGATGCGATGATGGAACGAGTGATCGGCATTCTGATGTTTGTAATGATTGGGGTGATTTTAGCGCGTCCACGGCGATGGCTACAGACGTCTCCTAGTGTACCAGAGACATCCTTTACACTTGTTAGGACAATAACTTTCTTCGCAATCGGGCTTTACGGGGGATTTATACAAGCGGGGGTTGGAATCTTTCTGCTTGCCGGTCTGGTGTTGGCTGCGCAGTATGATCTTGTTCGTGGTAATGCGGTCAAGGTTCTGATTGTCCTTTGTTTTACCGTTGTGGCACTCGGAGTGTTTGTGGAGAATGGGCAGATTGACTGGGGTGTGGGACTCACGCTTGCTGTCGGAAATGCATCTGGGGCGTGGGTGGCGGCGCGGACAGCGGCGGCGCGTGGGGCACCATTTGTGCGGTGGGTGTTGTTGGTGGTTTTACTTTTCTCAGCGGCAAATCTTTTGGGTATTTTTCGCTTAGTGGGCGGCTGGGTAGGTATAACCGAAGGCGCCTAACAAAGTAATAAATAAGACGTGTTCACCATAAGTTAGATATTGCTTTATTGAATCTGGCGGTCGTGACTAAAGGATAAAGTGGCTTTTGCGTACCGTGTGGCCATATGGAAGATGTTGCCGACGGGTTGAGGGAAAATGCAGAAAAATTTGACGACACAGGCTAGCATTGCTATTCTTGCTGGTGGGAAATCCCGACGAATGGGACAGGACAAGGGTTTGATACCACTATTGGGAATTCCGCTGGTTAAGCGTGTGCTCTTGCAGGTTGAGTGTCTCTCGGAGCACATGATGTTGATTACAAACCGTCCTAGTGAATACAGGTCATTTGGTATACCAATGCAAGGGGATCTAGTGACTGGGGCTGGCCCATTGGGAGGACTGTACTCAGCACTGCATTATTCGACGAGTAATAGTATTTTGGCGCTATCCTGCGATATGCCATTTGTGTGTGTACCGTTGTTGCAACATATGTTGGGTCTCGCTTCGGAGTGCGATGCGGTCGTACCACGATTAGGAGGTAGTAGACGCGTCGAACCACTTCGTGCCGTCTACAACCAAAGATGCAAGCAGTCGATAGCTAATGCATTGGAAGAGGGTCAACGGCGTATGATCAGTTTTTTTGATCTGGTTGAAGTGCGATACGTGGAGATAGATGAAATAGAACGTTTTGACCCAGGTGCTAGGTCGTTTTTCAACATTAATACACCCGATGACCTAAAACAGGCCCGGAGTATAGCAACACTCTACCCGTTACCATAAAGAGATTGATGTGCAATGGCTACTTACGGTCGAGTAGTGTTTGTCGTATGCTCATCAAAATGTAAATTATGGCACAGCAGAAAGATCCCCACAGTGCCCATGGTATGGCATTCGGGTAGCTCAAAATTACTACGAATGCTGATGATCCCCAAAGCAATGCAATTGTGAGAGTTGCTCGGCGAGCTACTGTTGTGCGGGTTGGATAGAAGTATTTTATCGGGACAAAAATTGATATGCATAATAGTATTACAATGACAAGGTTGACCCAATGGTTCCAGCCGAAAGCCAGTAGGTAAAACAGTGTGACGTTCCAGTATGATGGAAAGCCCTTGAAATATTGGTCCGGGGTTTTGGCGTCTTTTTGGCAGAACTGATATCCGGAAACCAACAGCACTAGGATGCTAACCCACACCGAGGCGTCCTGGGGAAATAATCCAGCCATATACATGAACAGCACAGGCACTATAACGTAAGTATAGAAATCAACGATGGTGTCGAGTAGGGCGCCGTCGAAATGTGGCAACACAGTCTGTATTCTGAAAATGCGCGAGATGGGTCCGTCGATTGCATCTGCAGCTACACTTGCGCTCATCCACAGTAAAGCCTGCTTCCAGTCATTTGCGATAATTGCCAATGTTGCTAGGAAGCCCCATAGTAAACCGCTTGCAGTCAGCAGGTGGACTAGCCATGCTATGAGAAAGTTCCGGTTGATGTGCGTCATGTCACTAACAACACAATCATTGGGCCGTCATCCCGACAAACAGATATCGCGGGAGTTTAAGGGATAAGGATTTGTAAGGTAACTGTGCCATTGGAAGTGTGGAATCTGGATGTTGATTAGACCAATATTACTTGAAACTAGTCCTAGTCAGAAATACCCCAGAGAGTGATATTGCCATCATCGGAAACTGCGGCAATCCAGTCTCCATTGCGCGAGAAACTGACGTCAATGAGTGTAGCGTTTGGCCCAGAGAGATTTGCAAGAGTATTCCCATTGTGCGTATCCCACAATTGAACATGTCCGGTTTCTGAAGCGGAAGCGATCATTTCTCCATCTGCTGAATATGCCAGCGCCCAAACAGTGTCCGTGTGTCCAGAGAGAAGCGCAGTTTCTTGTCCGGTGCCTGTGTGCCATATACGTATTTCTCCAAATCCAGCTGCCGTTACAACGTGCTGCCAATCTGGACTGAAAGACATTGCGCTTACGAAATCAGAGTGAGCAATTGTGTGCCTTGCTATACCGGAGTCCGCGTCCCATATCTTTACTACACCAGTGAAGTTGCCAGCAATTGTTTCCGCTGTTCGCGTCACGAAAGTGGTGCCGTCGGGTGAGAAAACCCATTCGTTAAGGGAGTCCTCATGGGTGAGCGTTTGCCCTACAGAGCCGTTGTCAACAACCATCATCTGTACAGTTCCACCAGAAACCCATGCCAATTTGTCCCAGTCAGGACTAAACATCAAATCGTAGAAACCGCGGGGTGAATCTTCTAGCTTTAGAGTATGTAGTGGTTCTCCGGCACGTATGTCCCATAGTTTTAGTATGGTGGATTCGGCTTTCGCAAGAATTGCAAGTGTATGTCCGTCAGGGGAAATCTGAATGCCGTCTAGTCTGGAGTGCACTGTTGGCCAAGACGAGAGGTCGATGATGGTATCCGCTCGTGATGTTTTCAGGTCCCATAGGATCACCTTCTTGCTGAGATCTAGAGTTGCGAGTTGATTCCGATTATCCGAAATTGCTATGGATGAGACACCGACAGTGTGTCCGGTCAGGGTTTTCTGTTTCTCTCCAGCAATGTCCCACAGGGTTATTTCTCCACTATCTGTTCCTACGGCGAGTATATCGCCTGATGGGGTGAATGTAACAGTTTGGGTTCCCTCTAACGGAAGGATCTGTTCGGTTAAGGTTCTGAGGTCATATACATGTACTCGGTCATCGTCGATAACTGCTATTCCCGGGGTTCCACTAGGCCATATTGATGCGTAGAACGGTGTAATTGTGATATCACCGATTTGTTGCAAGTCCGCGGCATTGTCCGTGGTTATGTATGGTGGATTAGTTCTGGGCCGAGCGCATGTTGATAGCAGTACCATGAGAGCCAAAAATAGCTGCGCTCTGGTCCAGTGGGCTCTGTAAGATATCGTAGTGTTTTTTTGTGTACCCATGTCAAACAAACTCAGAGAAAACGCGGTTTCCCAACAAACGGCCAACCTTGCTAAGGCGTACTCTATCTCTGTCTGGGGTGATTAATCCCTGTGTAGCCAGTCGCTCGAAGGTGGCAAAATACTCATGTTCAATTGTAACTCCGAATCGTTCCTGGAATGAATGTCGAGGTACACCCTCTAATAGGCGCAATCCCATCATCAACGTTTCATTCATTTCATTTTTCCGATCGATTTTACGGTTCATACTTACCGCGGGTGAAAATGGAAAGGTGCTGGATTTGGGTTTTATAAGTTTCATTCGGTCAATATAGAGTTGTGGTGACCGTGTGTTGGAATAGCGGCATCCATTGAACCATCCGTGGGCACCCGCTCCGAACGCAAGGTAAGGAAGGTTTTTCCAGTACTGCAAATTGTGTTGGCAGGCGAATTCACCGGACTTATGTGCCCAGTTTGATATTTCGTATTGTATGAACCCGTGTTTAGAGAGAATTTTACTTGCACACTCGTACATGTCAGCTGCCAAGTCTGATTCCGGAGTCGGTAGTAATCCTCGTGTCACCTGTGCACGCAGGGGTGATCCGTGTTCCAGAGTCAATGCGTACAGCGAAAGATGTTGGGGTTGGAGTTCCACGGCTTTGTGGAGTGTGTCTTCCCAATGGTGAATTCGTTGTTTGGGAAGACCGTATATTAGGTCTAGGTTCATGTTGTTGAAGGCAGCTGTGCGGGATGCATGAACTACCTTGACAACATCCTTAAATGAATGCATCCTGTCAAGAAGCCGCAGCTCTTCCGATTGAGCCGATTGCACCCCTATCGAAATTCTGTTTACGCCCTGTTCGTGTAGGGCAGTGAGATAATTTCGGTCAACCGTGTCGGGATTAGCCTCGATAGTGATTTCTGTGTTAATGTTGAGGTTGAACGCTCGGCGCACGGATTTTAGTATTTTCTGTATCAGGTGTATGGGCAACAATGAGGGTGTACCTCCACCAAAATAGACGGACCGTATTGGGAAAACACCCACATCTTTTGATGATTCAGATACAATTTCAATCTCCCGCACTAGTGCGTTAGTATACTCAGGAATTAGTTTGTCCAGTCCCTCATACGTGTTAAAGTCGCAATAAGAACATAATTTGCTGCAGAATGGAATATGCAAATATATGCTGACAGGGTGGTTAGTATTCTTCATTGCGCAAGCAAATTGTTTCTGCGTATAGGCACCAGACGGTCATGTATTTTTGTGTTTATGCCGTAATGGTGTCAGCTGAATTTTGTGACAGGTCATCGATATGCTGGGTTTTTGTGTGAAACTGGGTCCGATAGAGTTCCGCGTAAAGACCGTTGAGGGAGAGTAGGTCTGTGTGAGATCCCGTTTCTACTATTCTTCCGGTGTCCATTACGAGTATGAGGTCGGCGGCAAGAATGGTTGAGAGTCTGTGGGCGATGACGAGGCTAGTACGTCCCTTAAAAAGTGGTCGAAGTGCGTCTTGAATGAGGGCCTCTGAGCGTGAGTCTAGTGAGGATGTCGCCTCGTCAAGGATTAGTATGCGGGGATCCTTTAGGATTACGCGGGCGATAGCGACTCGCTGTTTTTCGCCTCCAGAGAGACGATAACCACGTTCTCCAACAACGGTATCGAAACCCTGTGGGAGTTTGGCTATAAGGTCTTCGAGATGTGCTGCTTTACATGCTGATCGTAATGCGGTGTCCCCTGCGTCTGGGCGCGCGTAAAGCAGGTTAGCACGTATAGTGTCGTGGAAAAGATAGGTTTCTTGAGTTACCATGCCTATGATACGGGAAAGTGAACTTAGATGGATTTCGGTAAGATTGGTGTTGTCGATAGTGATAATTCCCTCACTAGGGTCATAGAGGCGGGGAAGTAAGTATGTAAGAGTGGTTTTGCCTGCGCCACTGGGCCCTATGAGGGCAGCTAATTGTCCGGGAGCAATTTCGAAGGTGACGTCCTTCGTGGCCCAATTACCGTCGCGCGAAGGTCTGTAATCAAGATTGTCTCCGGCTGTTCCACCGCTGTGACCTCTACCGGGTGGACCGAATCGTTCTAGGGAGCGCAGTTGAGCTGTTTGATTTTGATTGTCATTATCTTGTATTGTATCGTCGGGTTCAGAGTACGAGAAAGATACGCGCTCAAAGCGTACGTGTCCTTGTACATTGTCTAAATCGCGGGCGTTTGGGGCGTCAGAGATTTCAATCGGTAAGTCAATAACTTCAAATACGCGCTCGAAACTCACCATGGAGGTAGCAAAATCCACTCGTGCGTTTGCGAGCGCCGAGATTGGACCGTAGAGTTGTGTTAGGTATGCAGCGAATGCGATAATTGTACCGATACTGAAAGCTTCCCGCAGCACCAAGTGACCGCCCAACCAAAACACCAAAGCGGTGCCAATTGCACTTATCAAACCCAGGCCCATAAAGAACCAGCGACCAATGACGGCTGAGCTGACGCCTATGTCCGCTACTGCTTTACTGCGTTTGCGGAACTGGCTCATGTTTTCGTGCTGTCGCCCGAATATTTTCATAAGGAGAGCTCCGCTTACGTTTAGGGTTTCATTCATCAACGCGTTCATTTTCGCATTTAGGTTGAATGAGCGACGAGTGACTACTCGCAAGCGATTTGCGACTCTTCGAGCAGGGATAATAAAGAGAGGTAAAATTGCTATGCTGATTAGTGTTAGAGCCCAGTTAAGGGATAGCATGATAACCAGTGTGAAACCGACCTGGAAGATGTTCGTAACGATACTTACTAGGGTGCCCGTTATGGCTCGTTGTGCGCCTACTACATCATTGTTCAAGCGTGCCATGATTTCCCCGGTTTTGGTGTTGGTAAAGAAACGGAGAGACATGGATTGCATGTGTTCATATAACCCCTGCCGAAGGTCGCATATCAATCCCTCACCGACGCGTGCGCTTTGGTAACGTTGTGCGACCCCTATCAGCCCAGTTAGGAGGGGCACAGCCACCATTGCTAGGGCGAGCCAGTTCAGCTCTTGGAAGTCTCTATTTGGTAGAGTTCGGTCAATGAGTTGGCGATAGATCAGCGGCGGAACAAGCTCTAGTACAGTCGAAATACCGATGGCAGCGAGAATGTTTATGATACGACGTTGATACGGGGATGCGTAACTCCAGACGCGTTGGAGTAGCTTCCGGTTGACATGTGGGTCTTGCTTTTCGTCGGCGGTGATGTATTGCCACCATCCGCCCATACCTGCGTGAGACATTTCGAGGTGGGGTTTCCCAGTTTAGAATATTATTGTACACTGAATGTCACTATATTTGTCAGCGAGGATAACTGGCGGATTTACTAGCGGTAGTGTAATTAAGGCATCTGGTCAGATTTGATGTGTAAATAAAACCAATGGGGGAGTTGGGTTATGAGTGAAAAGACGCAGCCAGTTCATCGTAGAGTGATTATATTGGGATCGGGTCCTGCTGGACTGACAGCCGCAATATATTCCGCTCGAGCCTATTTAGAACCCCTACTTATTTCGGGGGATGAGCCTGGAGGGCAACTTACACTTACCACTGATGTAGAAAACTATCCGGGTTATCCAGAAGGTATTCAAGGACCGGATATGATGGAGGACTTTAGAGCTCAGGCAGAGAGATTCAATACAGAGTTTCAAAGCGGGCATGTGCAGAGCGTTGATTTGTCTGGGACACCATTTCGCTTACAACTTGAGTCTCGGAGTGATACGATAAGCTGTGACTCTCTGATTGTAGCTACGGGCGCATCGGCCAAATGGTTGGGCTTGGAATCAGAAAGCGCTCTTCGCGGTAGGGGGGTATCTGCCTGTGCTACCTGCGACGGCTTTTTTTTCCGTGACAAGGAAGTGGCCGTTGTTGGAGGAGGTGATACAGCAATGGAAGAGGCGCTCTTCCTGACAAAATTTGCAAGTAAAGTATATGTCATTCATCGCAGAGAGGAGCTAAGAGCCAGTCAGTTCATGCAGCAGCGTGCTTTTAGTAACGAAAAAATTGGCTTTGTATGGGACAGTGCTGTGGTTGATGTTCTCAGCGCAGATGGGGAGGCTGTTGATGGTTTGCAGCTACGCAACGTTAAGACCGAAACTCAAAGAGAGCTTCGAGTGGATGGGGTGTTCGTGGCAATTGGCCACAAACCAAACACAGATCTTTTCCGCGGGCAGTTGGAATTGGACGAGCTTGGATATATAGACGTGAAACCTGGCAGTACTTATACTAGCGTAGAGGGGGTATTTGCCTGTGGTGATGCTGCCGACAAAGAGTATCGGCAGGCGGTAACCGCAGCTGGAACTGGTTGTATGGCTGCTATAGATGCTGAACGGTGGCTTACTGAGCAGGAGTCCTAAAGACACTCGTAAATCAAGTTGGAATCCAGCCAGCTATTCTCTAGCTCAGCGAGATTGCATGTTACATAATAATGTTGCCAAGTCTTAGGTCGGTAGGTTCGGGGATTTGATGATGCGAAGAATTTGTTGTGTTGAGGAGCTTGGTGACAAAAGCTTTGTATGGAGCTTACGAGGCTGTGCTACTAGTCCTCTACCAAATTATGGAATCCAGCAAGTTGCCACCACCGTTCGCCATCTAAGGGCGCACCGCTAAGTAACATAGGCTTTAGGAACTCAACTGATTTCTTCAGTCCCTCTATGTTCTGAATGTAGTCGCACTCCATCTCTATTGACAATGTGCCATCGTATCGAACTAGTTGTAAGGCAGTTAGAAACTCCCTCCAGAACAATTCATCGTGTCCCCACCCGATAAGGGTCCACATCCAGGAACGACGTTCAGGTGCATCGAGGGGTGTCATATCAAACAGCCCCTTCAATCTCTGGTTTTTTTGGTCCGTCCTACAATCTTTGATGTGGACATGAAGAATTGCATCTCCTAGATAACGGACTGCCTCTGGCAAATCGATTCTTTGGGCCATCAAATGGGATGGATCAAAGTTGCAGCCTATGGTTGGTCCAACCTCGTCCCGTAATTGCATCAGAGTGATGGGTGAATAAACTATCTCGCCAATCCAAGGCTCTATTGCAATTGAGCATCCGTGGTCTTGTGCTATCTTTGCGTGCTCTTTCCAGAATGGGAATACGCGCTTGTCCCATTGCCAATCTAGAATACTGCGGTTGAATGGTTTCGTGGTGTCTATTACCCACACAGGTGCAGTACCGTCAGGCTCACCCTCTGGTAAACCTGCATTTGTGGTCAAGCAATTGATGCCTGTGGCTTCAGCCAATCTGCAAGCCTTCTTGAACCTATTGGTGTATTCCAGCGATACTTCTTTGTTCGGAGAAAGTGGTTCTCCATGAACAGCGAGGGCGCTGACCCGCAGAGCATTATGCTTTAACGCCTGCTGCCAATGATCTAATTTTTTCTTGTTACTCAACAGTTGGTCGAGATCACAGTAAGTTCTCATAGCTGATCCCACGGTTGTAATCTCAACAGATTCTGCGCCTAGTTCTTTGGCAAAACATAGACCTTCCCCAAATTCAAACTGAGATAGAAATGCTGTGTGAATCCCTAGTTTCATGTTCATGGCCTCCTGCTGTCGAGGGACGCTATAGGTAATTTATGGTAGCAAACTACGTGATGCCGGTGTATCATACCACTAAGCTAAACTTTTAGACTTGCAAGATATCAGTGTAATCCCGTCTATTCTTAGTGATGACCACAACTATTTTCTTGGAGTTGGCGCATGGAGATACAACGATTGCTGAGTGTTGTTGAAGCCCGTGAGCGTTTGCTTGGTGATGTTGAAGTCCTAGAATCTGAGCATGTGAACACAGAAAGTGCGCTCGGTAGAGTGCTGGCTGAGGATATCATGGCTGTCAATGATGCCCCTCCCTTTGCAAATTCTTCGATGGATGGTTATGCGGTGCGTGCAGCTGATGTGTCGAAAGCAAGTCTAGATAGCCCTGTCATATTGCCTGTGAAGGCTGATATTCCTGCTGGGTCTGGTCTTCCACAGGCATTAACGGAGAATTCGGCGGCGCGAATTATGACTGGCGCTCCGTTACCAGATGGTGCCGATGCAGTGGTTCCCATTGAAATGACGGATGACAACGTACAGATGGGTGATGGGCATGCTCCACGGAATATAACTGTGCTTTCATCAGTCGATAGTGGTGATTATGTGCGTCTGGCGGGGCAAGATATGCGTCGTGGCGAACATGTGTTGATGTCAGGCGATTATCTTAGACCCCAGGAGATCGGAGTTCTTGCAGTAGTTGGGCGCCGACAGGTATGTGTCGTTCGTAAACCTCGTGTGGCAATTCTTTCTACTGGAGATGAATTGGTAGAACCGGATGCAGAGCTAGGTCCAGGCCAGGTTCGTGATGCAAACAGTTTCACTTTGTCAAGCTTAGTGACC
>JAKUPR010000016.1 GCA_022450585.1 Anaerolineales bacterium
AGTCCCTGAGGTGGCACGAAACCTTCAATCACTTTCTCGCTACCGGCATTTATAACTGAATCCCTATCCATGCCAGAGTAATCACCATGAGCGCCCTCGATAAATGGCTCGAGCAGCAAGGTTGTTTTTGAAATCCTCACCAGTCTATTAATGACCTCTTCCACAATGTCAGATACTGGAATGTGGTCCAAGACAGAGATTGTGAACGCCAAGTCAAACTCATCGCGTGAAAACCGAGCTAGCTCGGTTTCATCTCCAACAATACCAGTGTAATTAGGATATTCTTCTGCCATATCCATGACCCACTCATTGAGATCAATGCCAACAGCGCGTGCACTAGGCAATCTATCTAAGAGAAATTGTAAATTCCCCCCCCACGAACATCCGAACTCCAACACGTGTTTTACGGAACTCAACTGGTGTTCATGAATAGCGTTAAAGATAATCTCGGCGTGTTCACACCCACACCAATGGTTACGCCAATATTTCTTAGCTTTCCGCAATTTCAGTTGATTCCGTATTGTCATCATAAAATGATACCAGTAAGATTAGTGAATTCATCTCTAAAATATACACCCAATGAGCAAGACCGCGCAACTCATCCAACGCTGACCCAGCCTGTCTCCAGCAGATTGGGCTGAGAGTGAATACGGCTGGATACTTCCGAGTGGTGAGCCTATCGCCCTGGCCGAATGGAAGATGTCACAACCGCTGACCTACTGGATTACGAAATAATGAGGTAATTCAGATGATAAAAACGAAAAATCCCCGAATTAGAGGCGGGGATTTTTCTACAAGATTCTCTGGCTCAGAGAACTCAACAATTGTATCACAGGATGAACGAGACACACCGTTTGGCGCAGAGAAAATCGTGGTGCTTAAAAAGCAACCACCCGGCGGCGACCGGGCGGAAGTTACATCTTAACATCTTGGTGGATGTCTAACGAATATTCTAACACGAAGTTTGCAGAAAGGGCAGCAATTGGATGGCGTACAAAAACAGCAGCTAGACCGACATCAATAATCAAAGATTGAATTCAGCATTAATGTTGCAACTCTTTGGTTGATTTCGTGTGGTACGGGTTGCGCACCCTTGCCGAGTTCTACATGGTCCTGTGCAATACGTTTGATGGCAAGAGCCTGAAGCGCCAGGCCCATGTCCATATTCTCAGCTGGATTACCTTTACCTCCAGCAAGATTGATCATCTCCCCTTCTGCAAGCAAGAATATTTCATTGCCATTTGGTAAAACAAACTTATCGATACCATCAACAAGACGTTCCTCAGCTTTTGCAATATTCTTTAGTCCTGAAAGGTCAAATTCGGTTGAAAAGTGTCCAGCATTCGCCAGAACAGCTCCATTGGACATCTTCATCATGTGTTTCGCCGTCAAAACTCCGGATTGACCAGTAGCAGTGATGAAGGCCTCACCCCATGTCAAGGTGTCTTCAAGGTCTTTTACTTCTATTCCAAGCATCCCAGCTTCTAGAGCTCTCACTGGATCAATTTCTACCACCGTCACCCTGCCACCAAAATGTTTCAGTGACTTAGCAATACCTCTACCACAATGTCCATAGCCCACTACAACAAATCGCTTGCCGGGAACCATAAGGTTTGTGACGCGCAAGAAACCTTCGACCGTTGTCTGTCCCACACCGTGCTCATTCTCTACAATTCGCTTGAGTGGGCTATCATTTATAACAATCACCGGAAAAGATACTCGACCGCGCAACTCGCTACGAAGACGATGAGCCCCCGAGGTAGTTTCTTCTGTTCCACCTATCACACCATTGGCAGAAAATTCCTCGATCAGTGTGGCCGTAAGGTCCGCACCATTGTCCATTAGCAATTGAGGCTGATGGCGCAACACATCTCGAATGTTCTCAAGATGTTCTGTGCGCTTATCTCGGCTGCATCCGTAAACAGATATCCCAGTGTTTGCTAAAGCTATTGCCACATCGTCCTGCGTGGTACCCGGACTTCCAGTCACTGCCACCTTAGCCCCACCTGCCTGCAAGACGCGTAACAGGCCTGCTGTCTTCGGCTCAACATGCAGACACATACCGATCGTGAGTCCCTTGAGCGGCTTTTCACGCTCGAACTCTTCACAAAGCATGTTAAGGACTCGAAGACGAGGGAAGATCCAGTCCAATTTCCGGACTCCTTGCTCTAGCATCTCACTGGATACAATTTCGAGGTTCATCCGTATCTCCTTCCCCCTCATTCATGAATTGCTCCACAAACTCTTCCACAAAGTAATACGTACAAGCCACCGAAAGCACTTTACTTTACCCCGTAAAAGAATACGCCGCAACACTGGGAGCGTATCATGAACGCACCCCCACCACAGGCCATGCTTGCTGCCCCACTGTGGGCGTTTTGATTGGCTGTTCTATCGTGCCAGGGCGATGATAGCACCGCCCCCCAACCCCAAACCCAGCAGTTTTGTCGCAGTCACTGGTTCGCTATATACGATGATTGAGAGTCCGGCAGACACGACCATTCCCAACCCGACAAGCGGAAAGATTATGCTGCCTTGTCCTCCTAATCGAAATGCAAGCAAAAGGGAAAAGACACTTATTGCGCCAAAGACGCCTGCCAGTAATCCAACTCCCATCATCTTGGGTGACAAGGAAAATGAATGTTTCTGAACGAAATGCATGAGTATCATCATAAGAGCAAAAGCAGGAACCGAGGCCAGCGCAAAACTAGGGCCGTACACTCCGTTTTCTGCACCAATTTTCCGCATGAATTGCTCCAGTCCAATAGTAACAAGAGCTAGAAGGCCAAGCATAAAAGGTATGTTCATGTTATCTCCAATCCTAAACGTGAGTATAAAAATTTGTATAACAAAAAGCCACCAATAAGATTGACGGCATAGTTGCTCTAGCGACATCTAGTTTAGAGGCGGTTTGGCAAAGCAGTGAGACACCCCTAATCTTGGCGGCATTCTAATGGGCTATATTCTATCTATTTTTGCGCTTCCGCAATAACGAAAGTAATAACCAACCAGTGAAGATGACCAAAACAAATGCAACAATTGAGGTTGGGAGAAACTCCTGCCGCGCCGAAACTAAGATGACCATAGAAACGATGAATACTAAAACAGCGGCGATGAGCTCAAGGAATAACCTCATGATGCTAGCAGTATACGTGAGTCAGACGTATCACATGTAGTAGGGATGACACATGCAGTCGATAACGAAGTTCGCAGACGTTGCAGCCCGAAGCTAAACATGGAAAACAGGCGTGAAGTTGTAAGACGAATAGGCTTCAGGCCGATTCCGTTAGGCAGGGCCGCAATCCGGGAGGTGGAGCATGAGCACCCTCATCTACGTTCTGCGGTTATTTGGGGCGTTGTAATGGTCTACTGAACGTGAAAGTCGTGTGTCAACCACCAAGGAGGTCGAAGAACTTACTCAAGGCACTTGTATCGGCTTTGTAAATTTCAGTGTACTTGCACTTCGTGCAAGAAACTGTAGCAAATTTCTTGTTTTGGAGATTTAGGAATCTTGAAAAACCGCCACCGGTAGCAGCAAAGTGGTCGGCTTCAAACTCTTTGTTTTGACATTTTGGACATTGCCAATTATTGTGTTTCATGTCATCCCTACCACTATTAGTATACGCTAGTTAGAAGTTAAGAGGTATCACCAGAGACCGATCGTTGTTATAAGTACAAGCTCCGTAGTTTCGCAGATTGGTGAAGTAACGAAGTATAATTGCGTATACTAAATCCGGATTCGGAGCGATTTACGCCGTCAACTTTCGTGCATTAATTATGCTACTGTACCCAAATTGCGCCCCGCATATTACTGTCACTCTGTCAGAATAACAATGGCATTCGCTTACTCTTTATAGGAACTTAAAAGTGGCCATGAACTTTCTGGCTGGAGAACATAGTATGGCTTCTATGGATAAAATTATCATCTGCATTGCAAAAAGGTAGGGATTTTGACATTAATTAAGAAGGTTTACAGGATCATTAAAGGGCACCGACTTTTGATGGCAGGTTCAGTCATCTGTGGACTTCTGTTCGCAGGCACTAATCTCATTCCGCCCTTACTCATTCGCCAGCTGATTCAATGGATAACCGAAGCTAGCGCAGACTCGTCCGACCTCATCCGCGTGACGTTCGCTCTTCTAGGACTCTATTTGATAAGGGGTGCAACGCGATACGGGTATGGATATTTCTCACATGTCACTGCATACCGAGTGATGCATAATCTTATGGTCCGTGTCTACAGACATATGCAGCGCCAACCTCACCGTTTCTTCAACTATAAGCAAACCGGCAGCCTTATCTCTGCGTCTATCAATGACATCGAATCCGTAGAGGACTTTATTGCGCACGGTATCCCGGAGACCATACTGGCCACCATCCTTCCGTTTTCGATGATTGTAGTACTATTTGTACTCAACCCACAACTTGCTCTGATAGTACTCGTGCCAATTCCATTGGCGTCTTGGCTTGTATATCGCTATTTATCACGGGCTCGCCGAATGTGGCGTGTTATTCGTGAGAACTTGGCCAATCTCGTAGCCCTAGTTCAAGATAACCTTTCAGGTATTGCAGTGATAAAAGCATTCTCACAGGAGAATCGCCGGGCAGAACTCGTCGAAGAAAAAAGCATGGGCTTCCGGGACGGGATGTTACGGGTGAGCCTAGTCGGGCAGCTACCCATGGGAATCATTGAGTTAGCAGGCGGATTAGGTATTGTCCTCGTTATATGGATGGGCGGTAGTATGGCACTTATCGGACATACTACTGTCGCCGATCTGTTTGTTTTCATTGTATATATGGGTCATATCTACCAGCCCTTTCTAACACTTGCATCAATCAATGACGTCCTACAGAAAGCCGCTGCAAGCGTCGATCGTGTGTTCGCGCTGCTGGCTGAGAAACCAGATATAGTTGATCCTCCTGGGGCACTAGTACCCCACAATGTAGACTTCAGCATCGCCTTTGATAAAGTCACGTTCGGATATGAACCGGATGCCACTATTCTGCACGAAGTCACGTTCGATGTGTCGCCCGGTGAAATAGTCGCACTTGTTGGCCCAACAGGGGCAGGCAAGACTACTATCTCAGCCTTGATTCCCCGTTTCTGGGATGTCCAATCTGGAACCGTTACGGTCGCCAACCATGATGTCCGGACCTTGCAGCTAGAATTCCTACGTAGAAACGTTGCATCCGTCCTTCAGGATGTGTTTCTGTTCCATGGTACCGTGCTCGAAAACGTCCTGTTCGGCAGGCCGGAAGCTAGCAACCACGAAGTCATCGACGCAGTTAAGGCAGCAAACGCCGAGGAATTTATAATCAATCTACCCGATGGTTTTGAAACAGTCGTCGGAGAACGGGGAGTACGCTTGTCTGGAGGCCAGAAGCAGCGTCTATCCATCGCACGAGCGCTCCTTAAGGATGCGCCTATCCTTATCCTGGACGAGGCAACCTCCTCGGTCGACGCAGAAACTGAATCACTTATTCAGGAGGCCATAACTCGACTAGCTAGTAACCGCACCTCCGTAATTATTGCCCACCGCCTCTCCACCATCCGTAGCGCGGATAAGATTATCGTGCTCGACGATGGACGTATCGTCGAGTCAGGTACAAACCACGCACTGATGGCAGCGAATGGCCTTTATGCCCGTATGGTGCAAAGCCAGGATCTCAATCGTGACTGGCGTATTCACCGTGACGTGGATGAAATTGTGACGTATTGATTTTCACCGATAAGAGTGAAACTACTGATTGGCACGTAGTAAGCCTGGTCTATTTTGCCTCGAATGAGTATCCTCAGTCAACATACTACGTATAGCGCGCACTTTATTTGAGAAAACTCATCTACCCCCAACGATATACCGCAAACGCTTTACTTGACCCCGCAGGGCCGCACGCCGCAGGACTGGAAGTGCATCATGAACGCGCTTCCGAACACAAGCGAACTATTCGCGAAGAACAGCTAGAACACGCCATGCTTGCCGACCCGCTGAGGACAGGTGTATAGTGTAGGTATGACTGCTTTCACACGTGAGGAAGTAATACAAGTTGTTTTTAGCGGCTGAAAATGCGAGAACGCTTATCTGTCCGTAATCGCCGCCCAGTTACATCACCCCCAACGGAAATCCCCTGAATGAACGTACGGAATGAACGCTTCACCCTTCAAGCGGGTAGTTTAGCCGCCCTCGCCGCCATCCTCTGGGGGGGCACAACGGTTGCCATCAAGATGGCACTTCCCGGAATACCTCCGCTCGCCCTTGCAGGCATCCGTTTCTTCTTGGGTGGAATCACCGTCTGGATCTGGGCCCGAGTCATCGGGATTTCCCTCAAAATGGAACCCGGGGAAAAGAAACCACTGCTCTGGCTGGCCCTCCTGTTTCTGTTGCAAATCTACCTGCTCTATAGCGGCACCCATTATTCCTTGGCCAGCCGTGCCACCGTTCTCATTTCTTCTTACCCCTTCTTCACCGCAATTTTTGCCCATTATTTTATTGCTGGCGATCGGCTCACACGCCTGAAATTCCTGGGCATGGCCCTCTCATTCACAGGTGTTGCCCTGGTATTTTCTGAAAGCCTGACCCTGGACGCGCAGCCCTACCTCCTGGGTGATGGGATGGTCCTGGGCAGCGCCGTGCTCATCGGGATCCGCCTGATTTACCTGAAACGTGTCACCCAGGACACACACCCCGCCCGAGCCGTGATATGGCAGTTTGGATTAAGCCTGCCGGTTTTCTGTGTACTCAGCCTGATCTTCGAAGGCGATTTCCGCTTCGCCCTTGATGGACCCATCCTTGGGGCTGTGCTATATCAGGGCGTGGTCATTGGTGGATTCTGTTTCATAGTCCTCTACAGCTTGATAAGACGCTACCAGGCTAGCAGAATCACCGTCTTTGCCTTCATCACCCCCGTTTTCGGTGTTTTGCTCAGCAAATATCTGCTGGGCGAAGGACTCTCGGCCGCACTTTTGGGGAGCATGGTCCTTGTGGCCGTTGGCATTGGCATTGTGAACTACGATTCCAATTAACCCATCATCAACAGTCCAATCTGGGGCATACCAACCTATGCGAGCCCGACCTAGAGGGGCCAAATACAACGTCGGCACAATATACCCAAAGGCTGCTGGTAGAAAGCAAAGCGGGCGCTGGCGGGGTGTTTTTTTGTGCCAGCAGGCGATGATTGCCGACCAGCTGGGTGCGGGTGTATAGTGGGGGTATGGATGTGTTTAACGGATAGCTATCAGTCTGCTAGAATTACCCTACTCAGGGTACTGGCTCCTCACTCATTACATATTTGGAGGTGATGCAAAAGTGGAAACTCGATCCGTAACCATATTAGGTGGGGGTAATACGGCATTTGCAACCGCAGCACAACTCACCCTCAGAGGATTTGAAATAACACTGTTTGAACTCCCGGACTTTTCTGCAACCCTCGATTCGATCAGAGAATCTCACGTTATTCATCTGGATGGAGTGTTAGAAACCGGACCCGCCCGAATCCATCAAGTGACTGATGACATTGAGGATGCCCTAGCAGCCTCAAATTTGGTATTATTGATTGTCCCGGCATATGCACATCGAGTTTTCGCAGAGGCATGTGCATCACATCTTAGAAGTGAACATACCGTTATTCTAATGCCTGGGACCCTCGGCTCATTAGAATGGGCTCAATTGTTAAGGCATCGTGGTGTCAGGGGTGTTACCTTAGCAGAGGTAGACACTGCACCGTATGTGTGCCGAAAAACTTCTCCTGACAGCGCAATCATCTGGGGAGAGGTCACAGCTTTGGGAATGGGTGTGTTACCTATTGAACAGACTGAACGCGTGCGGGTAGAACTCGACCCATTGTTCCCAGGAATCGCTGTCTATCCAGATGTAATTGCCTGCGGTCTTTCTGCAATGAATCCGATCGTACACCCACCAGGAGTGTTAATGAATGCTGGCAGAATCGAATATTCTCGAGGAGAATTCTACTTTTATAAGGAAGGTGTGTCACCATCAGTGGCCAAGGTAATTATGCGTGTCGACGATGAACGTTTAGCAATTGGACAAGCCCTAGGACATAATCTGAAACCCGCGCACAAAGCGTTTCATGATGCTGGATTTGGACCATCGGGCAACCTTTCGGCGACAATAAATGGCAGTAGAATGCTCACTGCCCTCAAGGCTCCAGGAAACCTCGAGAGCAGATGGCTTACCGAGGATATACCTTACGGATTGGCTACTTGGAGCATGTTGGGAGCACAGTTTGGGGTTGAAACTCCATTGATGCATTCATTTGTTGACATAGGCTCTGTTGTTATGGGGTTTGACGTATGGGAAAATGGACGCAGTCCCAGTGACCTGGGCGTCGCTGGGATGAGTTTACAGGAGCTACAAAGATACCTAACCACCGGATTAACCTAGTCACGAAACTGAGTATGAGACAATATGACTGCAATATGGTCTGTCGGGTGATGACTGACCCGCTGAGAGCGGGTGGATAGTTGGGGTATAAGTAGATGGAGACCTTTGTATCACTAATCGTGTGGATAAGACAAACATTACTAAAGGAGTGTACCCATGTATGGAACGATATTCAACTTGAGAGTAAAGGCAGGTCATGAGCGCGATTTGCTTGAGCTTACGAATCAACCAGCTAGCGAAATCAAAGGGGCAGTTGCGTGGTTTCTGATGAAACCAGATGATAAGAACGCCGATCTAGTTGGAGTGGCTGTATTTGAAAGCAAGGAGGCTTATGTTGCTAATGCCAACAGCCCAGAACAACATGAAGAATTCACAAAGTGGATGGAACATCTAGAGGCCGAACCAAACTGGACAGATGGAGAATATATCCAAGCGGAAATGATAACCTAGTTATGGTATGGGTGTGTTATCGGATGTCGGGTGCATAATGCAGGTAGAAAAGCATTAGTTGAAGATGCAGCATGAGCGCCCTCCCCTACATAAACAAAGTATTCACCAAGAATAAGCAAACACTAGCCGCCAATCTTATTGGCGGCTAGTTGCGGAAGTGGTTTCGAGAAACAGTAAGCTATCTAAGACCCTATGGGTTGTTGAGGGTAATACCAACATGTGCATCGCTACTGTCCTGACGGACGAAAATCGACGGTTCTCTTAGTAGCTTCGTCAATCTCTTCAGGAGTGAGTAGAACAGTTACATTCGCGTTAATAGTTCCACTAGAATTGCCTACCAAAGAGAGCGCAGTGGCGCTCACGTTATCTGGCAGATCTGCAATCAGGAAATAATCGTGATCTCCAAAGGCAAAGTAGTACGCCTCTACGGTTCCACCCAGACTTTGCAACATCTTCTCAGTAGCCTGTCGTCGGTTTGAACCACCATCCTTCAGGAGTCCTTTCAACCCTTCTTCGGTATACGTACCCTTAAATAGATACTTGGCCATGTCATTCCTCCTATTCTCATATTGGTTGATGTAGGCGCATATTACCACAGCATTTGCAGCAACAAGAAAGACTGTCAACGCAGTTTCTATTCCGGATGATAGAGCTTTCTGATGGACTACTGTGCGTATTCTTCATCGTCCCCGTCGTGAAAATCTGCGTACGTATTCCAAAAACCTCCCTCATCCATCCAACACAATCTGGACTTTATGCCCAATAATCCTTAGATATAGTTTCTATTACTTCTTGGCTTTCCAGTTCAACACCAGCATCCACTCTCTTTTTTGTGATATCTTCACGGGACGTTAGTACTTCAAATTTTGACGGGTCTTTAACTTCTGTAACATCATATACTTTAGTTTCATCAGAGTTAGTGCCCGCCCAAAGTATTGTTATTCCTAGACCATTCAAGTCAGGTTCAATCTCTTTGTACATTTTTAACCAAGCATCAAAGCCCTTAGTAACTTTAAAGGTTGATAAGAATTTCATTTGTATCCTCCCATTTACACTTTAAATATCTACAAGGTCTTTCTACTATGCTTCCCAATTGAAGGTTACTATCTGTAGAATTGCCTTTCCCTACAACAGTAAAATGGCAGATGATTATTGTGATGACCAATTGAATGCAATTGTTTTTTCCAGAGAATATATCGCGAGATTATTACCTTTCAATAACTTCCTCCACTTGCCATTCGGAATTCAACCAAAGACATTTGACTTCAACCGGAAGATGCCAAGATTCAACATTTCTTTTGGCCTGAAGTAGTTGCTGCTTCTGAATCGTATCAGCTACCTGATTACCAAGGCAATCTTGATGTGCCACCAGAAATACACTTGTCGTTTTATGGCCTGAAACAGAAATCTCAACGGATAACCTGGTGGCTTTCACCACACTGTCGACGGTGTTTGATGCCAAATGCTTGATTATCCCCGCCTCCGTAATCATATCTACATACCGCACACCGCTTCTCTCTTTGATGAAATTGATGACAGGAATCTGCGTACGCCCATCAATACAGTTAAGCGCTGCGGCAAAAGAATCACTTTTCATGTTAGCCTTCTTTCTTGTGTTTATTGGTGCGCACTAATTTACCCCAAATAATATTACAAACGCATAATTTTACCCCGAGGGGACGCTGACATATCTCTGTATATGAGTAATTGTGCAAATGAGCCAGTATTTATAATACTACATGGTGATTGGCCCTTAATGCAGTGCAATGCAAGTCGGCTTAAGAAACTGACGATAGCAGCGAATATACCAGCCGTAAACAGTATCCGGTATTCATTCACCACCCATATGCTGTTCGACACTAAATCCGTCGGTGGCATCTACATAGTTAGCAAGTTGCTGGGCCCTTCGCTGGCAGCAGTAACTGAACTGTATCTGCTGTGTACGCCGAAACAATTAGAGCAGGCAATACTTGCTGACCCACTAGGGACAGGTGTATAGTTGAGCGATGTGGCTGTTCCGAAGTCTAAAACTCCTAATTCGATTGTGGTTGGGAAATGATTTCTATAATCGCATACTGAAGAGTTCCGATCCCAACGCTGAGACTCACTCGGACATCACCGAGAGTGTCGCGCCTGACAAGAGTCAACAGGATGGCATCGGTGTGCACCCGATTCGATTGTCTACTAAACACGCTGTGCGGATCGGCCTGATTATACTCGGTATTCTCGTGTTTCTATCCCTGGCTCTCTTGGTCCGGGTAATCTTGGCAATCTAATGGAGTCATAATTAGCTCTCGTGCGCATATTAACCAAGCTAGAAATCATAGCCTGCGTATTCAGCATAACCTCTTGCGAGCCAACCGCCGAAGTGACAGAGCAAATTGTAATGACCGACACTGCAGAAGTCGATAGTACTGTCACTGTCGCATTGCAGGAAACCCAACCTGCTACAGATACAGAAATCCCTGCCCCGACAACTACGGCTGGATCTGCGATGTTGATGATCACAGACGCTATCTGTGAGGAGTTGGGTGCCCATACGTACTGCCTGTCTGCCGAATGGCCGGCTCCTCCAGACACTCCTCCGGACTGGGGTGCTATTATCGATTATTCCCCTGAAATTTTTTGTGCAGCTGATCTGGCAACTGAGTTATGCGGCTGGGTAACATCAGCTCTACTAACAGCTGCTATGGAATGGGGCAACTACGGACCAATGGAATACTGGATACTTGGCATTGATAAAGATGCTGGCGCACAACTAATAAATACGTTTTGCCAGCGTCGAGATGACCGAAAACAGTGGCCCATGTCCCAATGTGTTGAACATCAATCTGCACCTGACGGACATGGATTTGAAGCATATCGCAAGATAGGGGCAGACGCTGTTGCATCAGGTCAACCCAGTGGCAGTGCTGGGCTAAACGGGGATCGGGAATGGGGAATCCATTTCTTTACATCATCAATACCACTTGGATTCACAGACTATTTTGAGGTTCCGGGTGCGGAAGAGCAGAAAACAGTTTTTCACGAGTACTTTCATGCAGTCCAGCATTCATACATATTTACTAAAGACCACAAAAAACGCGACGAACTACTAGGGCCAATATGGTTTAACGAAGGTGGCGCAGAATACATGGCTCAAATAGCATCGCGAAAAGCCCGAACGTCCGGAGCCCTCGAAGATATCAACTCCTCTGGAAGATGGTCATTTGAATTTAGGCAAAATATGGAAAACTTCATGTACAGTGGCACCTACAACATCAGCAACACCTGCCCGGGAACCTCCCTTAAAGATCTCAGCTACGAAAATAACTGCAACAATGCAGCTTACGATCTAGGAGCATGGGCACATGCCTATCTAGCGTACAATTTTGGAGAGAGTGTCCTGATGGAAGTATTTTTGCCAAAAGTCGAGCAACTTGGTTGGGAAGAAGCCTTTATTGACTCTTATGGTAAGACATCAGATGAGTTCTATAGTGAGTTTGACCAATTCCTCAAGCTCCCGCGCAGCGAACAGATGGCAATTCTTCCGTAGTGCGCGTGTATATTTGAAGTATTATGTACCACATTCAACTGTTGAGAGGAGGTCAACCATGAACACAACAGAGCCACTCTCCCACGAAGATCGTCATGGCATTCTTGAGAGAGAGGTAAGGAAGTATATCCGGCAGGGATATCGTGTAATCAGTCGTACTGATACCACAGTGCGTCTGGAAAAACCGGAGAAATTTGGGGGAAGTGGTTACATGTCGAAGAAAGACAAATCGGTATATTTGGAGGTCAACAAATTGGGACGTATCAAGCGAACGTAGAGACCCAAAGCAACACACGCCCCCTGCTTATAACATGCGAATATCAACAAGGCTTGGAATCATGGTTTTCATATTCAGCTTGACCTCATGCGGACCACCCGCGGAAGAGCTTGCGATGACTATGGTGGCCTCCACTGCGGAATTCGAGAGTGCTGTCGCTGTCTCGGCGAAAGAGCTTGCGATGACTATAGTGGCCTCCACTGCGGAATTCGAGAGTGCTGCCGCTGTCACGTTGGAGCAAACGAAAACAGATAAACCGTCTGAGACCTCCAAGCCAACTCAGTCGAAACATCTGGATTGGGAAGTTTTCAGAGATCCAGTCACTGGAGTGTCATTTAGATATCCATCCGCCTGGTGGCTCATTGATGACCCGCCCTGGGTGAGATTGGAAGTGAATCCCGGCGCGGTTACCTGGGAGAGACTTGACATCCCGTATGACGAACTCGAACAAGTGGCAGAAGAAATGTTTGAGCTTGATACTCATTATATTGAAATTAGCCGACTCCAGATGTTGGATCCTGTTGGTTATATGAGCACAGGCCATTTTGAAAATGAGAGCGAGGAGCTAGTTCGATTTCTCTTGGCGTATCCAGGTTACGGGCTTATGCATTGGAAGATTGAGGCACCCGAACGAAGCTTGCTAGACGAACATTTGATAACATTTGAAGATATTCTGGCATCAGTGACATTGCCTGTCACAGGAACAAAAACACAAGATGGTGCAGTCAATCCCTTGTCGACTGAGGCTTCTGTGGAAATGATCTGGAAGACCCCAACCCTGGAGGTGCTATCGGAGCATCCGGAGATCGACTGCATGAACTCTGTCTTTGACATATTTGTAGATGTGTTTGGTGTATATGTTGTTGCTACTTCTGACGCTCCAATGAATTATGTAGTGCACACGGCTAATGTGCTGGCGCAATATATAGATAATGATGCGGACGGTATGCCGGATGCCTTGGTCGTGCTTGAGCATCTTGTTGATAATAAGTTTGTTGTGCCGGTTTGGAGCAGTGGGGGGGGGTTTGGTGACAGTGATGCTGAGAAATTCTTTGAGAAAATAAGAGGGACCGATTGTGAAGACAGCGTCAGAATGGGGGCTAGTATGTATTATGACCATGACGAGTGGGCCTTAGGTGGCATGCAACAAGCTGGTACATGGGACACAAATCTTGAGGAAGTTTGGCATATTATTTCAAATGGTTGGTATGAATCGTACCCCGATTATTTTGGTGTCAGTGAGAGATTTCCATCTATGTTAACTGATGCTATGGATGTAGCTCGAGGTGGGAAATTTATCTCAACTCCAGAACGTTATCCTGAAAATGCTTGGTATACCTATGATGACGAAAGTTGCCAGTATGATTGTATGGCAGCTGAATATTTTTACTGGGTGCTAATGGCTAACTTGGATGCGCTTGATCCAGCACTTACTGACAAATGCGAGAGTAGCGAAGATGAATGGTATGTATGTACTCAAGCACAACTAGCTCAGGTGGATCCGCTAGCCCATAGTCTACTAAATGATTATGATTTCGCACTGCCGACTACAATTCCTGATGGCTATTATTCCCCCAAGGTGAGTGTCTCACAGGAACAAAGTGAGGTGGTAACTCCAGTGGCGTCCCATGATCAGGCCACATCTGGTCCACAGAACATTCCAGTCTACGATCCAATTTTATGCGCGGGAGCGGATGTTGAACCCCATCTTGTGCAGATGAACGAAACGCTTATCGATTGCCTGATAGAAGGTAATCGATCGGATGTGGCGCCGGTTGTAGTGGCTGGTGCGGCCATGGATCCCGCCGCGGTTACGCAAGTGCACGAGGCCCTTGACGCTGGTATTGAGATTCTGGGAGCTTGGGGACCACTTCACATTGTTATGGTCGGGATCAATGATCCGGATCATATTATGCTGGCTGAGCACTTGTGTGGTATCTACGATAAGAATGATCTACATGTTCGCGGGGGATCTTTAGAAACATGCGTCACCGAAACAGCGGATGAATTCAGTCGTTACGACTGCTGCGGCGCTGCCCACAATCCCCCGATTCCATTAAGCCGGGTAGGACTACAATCGATCCAGTTTAGTGCGCCTGAGATTCAATATGAAGGGGGGCGTTTGCGTATCACCACTCTACATGAATACGTGCACGTCTTCCAGAATGCCCAGACGGTCTGGCCAAACGAACTGGACTCAGATGCGGACGGGCGTATTCGTGTGTATAACCATGGCATGGTCTGGATGGAGGAGGGATCGGCTGAGTTCTTCGCCCAATATTTTGGTGGCCAGAGAGGTTGGACAGATTACAGTGCTAACATGAAAGAGAACTTGCTTTCGGCAAGACGAGTCAGGTCTGAATGGGGTTTGAGCCTGCGCGACGTAGAGACGAGAGATGGACAGGCTCGAGTAAGGGAGCTTTGTGATTGCGGCGGGATGCTTTATTACGAGACTGGCACATGGGCAACCGCCTGGCTGGTCAACAGATCCGGCGTCGATGCATTTCTGTTTGACTATTTCCCCCAGCTGTCATACGACGGTTGGAAGGTTACTTTCCAAAACGTATTCGGGCTCACTATGGAGGAATTCTACACGGAATTTGACGCTTTTTTGGATCTGCCCATGCAAGAACAGATGGCTATCCTGCCTTAACAGGTATGCCTATTTAGTGCTTAGAATCTCGCATCGACTCAATCAACAAGAATAAATGAGGGGCAAATACAGTTGTCGCGCTGTCACTGACGATATATTTTTGTAAGGTTCTAACGGAGAAAACTATGACTTGCATGCCTCTCCACTAGCCTCGAGGCATGCAAGTTTGTATTCATTGTTCTACCAATCAATTGTAACCAAGAAATTCATCACCCTGCCCGCTCAACCGCTGCTGCTACAGCACGCCGCACGTATACAGGCGCCATAGCTCGACGGTAGTCAGCGCTAGCATGAATATCACCCAGGACGTCGGAGCCCAGGTCATTTTGGACAGCCTCAGCGGCAGCCGCGATGGAAGTCTCCTCCAGCTTCACCCCCACTAGACTATCCGCTACTGATGAAGCAACCATTACAGACGGAGTCAGTCCGCCCAATACAACACTAGCTTCAGTACACTTTCCAGACGCTACAGTCACAACTGCAGCAACGCCAACCATAGCATAACCAGAGGCAGGATTGAATAACTTGGAGTACGCTGAACCAGTACCAGACTGCTCATCAGCAACTTCCACTGCAGTTAGAATCTCGCCATCCTCAAGATCAGTCTCAAACATACCAGTAAAGAAATCTTCTGCTGATACTGTACGATTCCCTGTAGGGCCGGATATGTGAAAGGATGCGCGCAGCGCTACAAGCATGGTAGGTAAGTCAGCGGCTGGGTCTGCGTGGACGACACTTCCACCTATAGTGCCCCGGTTTCGTACCTGCTGATCACCCACCGTGCCAGCTGTCTCAGACAGCCCTATCGGTACAACTATTGACGCTGCCAAGTCCGAGTGTGTAGTTAGACCACCAATAGTGACAGCACCTTTACTTGCATTAATTCCATGGAGGTCGTCGATCTTACCAATGTCAATCAGGACACCCGGATCCGACAAGCGCAATTTCATAGCCGGTATTAGACTATGGCCACCAGCCAAAACTTTGGCCCCATCATGCTGATTTAGCAGAGAAATAGCTTCAGACACAGAACTAGCTTTGTGATATTCGAAATTGAATGGATACATTTACTATCCTCCGTTCCCATTTTGTTGAACAGCTTGCCACACCCTCTCGGCAGTAAGCGGCATATCAATGTGGGTGATTCCTAGTGGAGACAGGGCATCCATCACCGCATTGACTACCGCAGGAGTGGAAGCAATTGTGCCTGCTTCTCCTGCGCCCTTGACACCCAGCGGGTTGACGGGTGAAGGAGTCTCCGTCCGATCTAGTTCAAATGATGGGAGGAAGGATGCCTTGGGAATCGCGTAGTCCAACAAAGACCCACTTACTAATTGTCCGGACTCATCATATACTCCGTGTTCCCAAAGTGCCTGAGCCACACCTTGCGCAATACCACCGTGGACCTGTCCATCTACTATCATCGGATTTATGACCCGACCAACGTCGTCCACTGCGACATATCTCTGGATGTCAACTTGACCGGTATGTCGGTCAACCTCCACCATGCACATATGTGTACCGAACGGGAAGGTACAATTAGGCGGGTCATAGTAGGCGGTGTCATCCAGAAAAGCCTCCATACCTTCAGGCAAATCATATGCCAAGGCGGCCTGTCCAGCAATCTCTTGGATCGTTTTAGATTCAGTAGGCGCTCCCTTAACATGCACCTTACCATCTTCATAGATCACATCATCTATCGACGCTTCTAACATATGAGCCCCAATGAGCTTGGCTTTGTCCTTAATCCTCTGAAGGCTATTGTATACAGCTACAGCACCCACCGCAGCGCTGCGGCTGCCATAGGTACCATAACCGAAAGGAGTGCCAAGGGTATCACTATGTTGAACGATTACGTCCTCAAACGGAATACCTAATTCATCAGCAACAACCTGGGCCACAGTAGTCTCGTGGCCCTGTCCATGCGGTTGGGTACCAGTAGTGACAACTACCTGCCCAGTAAGATGAACGCGAACATTGGCGCTCTCCCAAAGACCAGCACCCCACCCCTGACCTCCAACTCCAACCCATGCAGACGGAGCTACGCCACAGACTTCTATATAGCTCGAAAAACCAACGCCAAGGTAGCGTCCACTCTCACGAGCTTTCTCCTGTTCTTGCCTGAAAGCCTTATAATCTGTGACCTCTAGTGCTCTGTCTAGTACAGCCTCATAGTTCCCACTGTCGTATTTTAACCCAGCCAGAATATCATCTGCCGGCTCATATGGAAATGCGTCCGCTGGAATGAAGTTTTTTCTCCGTAACTCTGATGGATCCATTTTCAACTCATTAGCTACAAGGTCCATCACTCTCTCAACCAGATAAGTAGCTTCAGGACGTCCAGCACCACGATAAGCATCCACCATTGCAGTATTCGTGTAAACACCAAGAACCTGGCAATAGATGTTCGGAATCTTATAAACGCCGGACAACATCCTGCCGTACAGAGTTGTGGGAATGCCAGGAGCAATCGTCGACAGAATGCCACCAAGATTAGCATAGGTCTTGACTTTCAATGCCGTGACTGTGCCATCACGCTTTACGCCAACCTCAATGTCACTGATGTGATCACGTCCATGAGTTGTGGCAACATAGTTCTCCCCACGGGTCTCCATCCACTTGATTGGTCTCCCTACTTTCTTGGCCAAAGCAGCCACCAGACAATACTCTGGATAAAGAAAAATCTTGCTCCCGAAGCCACCGCCTACATGGGGCGAAATAACACGCATTTTTGTTTCAGGAATACCAAATACGAACGCCGTCATGAGTAGACGCATCACATGTGGTGCCTGCGAGGTCATCCACACCGTATATTCCTCACTCGCGGGTGAGTATTGCGCAATTGCACCGCGTGGCTCGAGCGGAGTTGGTATCAGCCGCTGGTTCTTAATGCGCTGTTTCACCACCACATCCGCCTCTTCTAAAGCCGCTTCCGTACCTTCTTCTTGACCACATGCCCAGTCCATGCATATGTTTCCAGGAGCATTCTCGTGTAATTGAGGCGCTCCTTTCTGACTCGCCTCCTCAGCATCCACAACTACTGGCAGTGGCTCATAGTCCACCTCGATCAATCCTACTGCATCCTGTGCAATATAGCGGTTTTCAGCCACCACTACTGCCACTGCCGCACCAGTGAAAGTCACACGTTCAATTTCAAGGACACGCGGTGTGTTAGCATTGTTGTCTACTCCACCGGCCTGCCACGCACATGGCAAAGCAGGTAATTCCTCAAAGTCTTTGCCAGTAAACACCCCAATAACGCCGTCGACCGCTTTTGCCTCTTCGACGTTAATACTCCTGATGTTCGCATGCGCATACGGGCTGCGCAATACCGCCGCATGCACCATGCCATGCAACTGGATGTCCTCGAGGTACTGCGCCTCTCCCGTAATCAACTTCGGGTCTTCACGACGCTTTATGCTGCTTCCAAAGATTCGAGTTGCCATAATGTTCCTCCTACCTAACTACGGATTGAGGATGCCGCAGCTTGTATAGCCGTGACAATGTTGTGGTACCCAGTGCAACGACACAGATTTCCATCTAATCCGTGCCGTATTTCAGTATCTGTAGGGTCTGGATTTCGGGACAGCAAATCGTGAGCTGTCATTATCATGCCAGGGGTGCAAAATCCACACTGTAGACCATGCTTCTCCCAGAAGGACTCCTGCAAAGGATGTAATTCTCCCTCCTGAGCAAGACCCTCAATGGTGGTGATATTAGCTTCATCGGCCTGCACGGCCAAAACCGTACATGATTTGACAGCCTGGCCATCCATCAGGACGGTACAGGAACCACACTGGCTAGTATCACAGCCAATGTTTGTGCCCGTCAGCCCTAAGTTTTCGCGCAGCAGGTGTACGAGCAAAAGACGCGGCTCCACCTCGCACGTGTGTTCAGATTGGTTAACAGTAACGGTGACGTTGCGGCTCATACCATATCCTCCTCTTAGCACTAATTACGCAGACGAGCTATAAATTTTTTTTTATCAACTTCTAATCAACGAGAAAAAATCATGGCTACTAATAACAGTCCGACATTGTGCCTTTCAAAATTACACGCACTGCTTGCCCCTCAAGACCCACACAATCCGGTTGTATACTCACAACAATGTAATAGCGTAATATACTGTAGTTGATACTACTTTTTGCTCAACCGCTATCTAGGCTTATGATATTCCTAATGTGTTGCTATGAGTAGCATATAGTGTACCACACTTCATGTTGGTTCACCTAGTAGAGAATAGGATCCTTGCTGAAAGTCTGGATGCAAGTGTATAGTTGCATAGTTATCAACAGTTATCTAGGTGTGCCACTAAGGAGGTCTCTGCAAACTCATGAAAAATCTGATGAAAGCGAAGCTCCAAACTGGGGAGCCAGTGATTGGATTCCAGATAATGGGTGATTGGCCGGAAGTAGTAGAGATAATCGGACTTCTCGGCGCTGATTTCGTTTTCCTTGACGGTGAACATGGTGCCCTAGGAATCCCTGAGATAGCAGGTCTAGTGCGGGCGGCGGAATGTGCTGGCATTACCCCGATTGCCAGAGTACCTAACAATACGCCTGATGTGATCTTGAGATATCTCGACATTGGAGTGCAAGGCATCATCGTGCCCAATGTCAACAGCAGTGAAGAAGCTGAAAGCGTAGTGAAGGCTGTCAAGTATTACCCGTTAGGAGAACGGGGCTGTGGCTATGGTCATGCAATGGATTACTTACTTACACAATCTTTCTCCGAGTATGCCAAGGAAGCCAACCGAGAAACCATAGTCATCACTCAATGCGAATCCAAAAGGGGATTGGATAACTTGGAGGAGATTGTAGATGTGCCGGGCATCGACATAATCTTTATTGGGCCTGCAGACTTGTCTCAATCTCTAGGAGTACCCGGTCAACTAGATCACCCATTGGTGGAGGAAGCCATATCCCATGCCAAGGAGATTATCCTAGCATCGGACAAATATCTGGGCATGGTAGGATTTGACGGCAAGTATGCCCGCAGTGCCATCGCAGATGGTGCGATGTTCATCAATATGAGCGTCCACACCCTGATGGCCAAGGCTATCCAGGAATATTTGTATGAGGCCCGAGAAGAAGCTTGACTTACAACCAGGTAAGCCACAAAAAGTATTGGCCTCTTTCGTATGCTACTGGTACCATTTCCACTAGTTGAAAGTCTTGTACGAGTCCCTCAGTAGCATCTTCTGATCTGACCGGGAAGGGCCATCGCTCATCTGTATTTTCTGTAATCACGATTTGACTCAAAGGCCTCCAAGGATATACTTGAGCAATGTCTTCACGCAAGAAAGTTAAGCTTTAGAGAGAGTAGATCTGTTAAACCAACTATGTGCGGCATAGCGTGTTATTTGACGAAAATCAATGGAGACCGTGCCCCAGTCGGGAACAAGGTCCTACATATGCTGAATGCACTTTCGCTACGTGGTCCGGATTCAGCCGGGGTGGCATTGTATGGGCCTCGCTCAAAACACTTGCTTTTACAGGTGAAGTTGGTAGACACATTAGGTGAAGCAGAGAGCAATAATCTACAGGAACTTGCTGACCACATAACCAATGTTGTAGGTAAAACTGCGGACATTGCGGAAGTTTCTAGGACGGCCGAATATTTGCGGTTGAAAGTAAGCTTTGGGGGTGATCCAAAGACCTTGGAAAGACATATAGAGTCTGCAGACAAAGAAGTCGAAGTACTAAGCATGGGATACAGTCTGGAAATCACAAAGCAAGTCGGGTCACCAGTAAATCTCGACAGCACCTACCACCTAGATGATTTCTGTGGTTCACACGGAATAGGCCACACACGTTTGTCAACCGAATCGAGCATTGATCTCAGCCATTCGCAACCCTTCTGGTCCCACGGTAATCCTGATCTCGCCATCGCACATAATGGGCATATTACGAATTATCGCAATCTGAGGTGCAAGTACGAACAAAATGGATTCCACTTTTATACACAGAACGACTCAGAAATCATCGGGGTATATATTGGAGAGAAATTGTCAATGGGCATGACATTAGCGGAAGCTATGCACGCCTCACTACGAGATTTCGATGGCTCATTCAGCTATCTTGCTGCGACTGAGGACTCTGTAGGATTCGCCAAAGATCCCTTCGGCTTTAAACCACTTCTGATGACGGAAACTGATGGATTTGTAGCGATAGCAACCGAAGAATTAGCAATCAGAGCAGCCTTCAAGGGTAATTACAACGTTCATGAGGCACCAGCCGGTGAAGTACAAGCATGGCAACTATAGACTGCTTCGACAAAACAGTCCGAGATGTTAATACCAAGCTCAGGGATTTTGTTTCTGGGGGTAAAAATGATATTCACATCATTAACCCAGAATCGCTACACAATCTGGCCGTCGCGATAACTAAAGCTGCCAACATAACGATTGACGGTAGCGTTGGATATTATTGTGCTGGAATGATAGATGGTCCAACTATTAGGATCAACGGTAGTGCTGGATGGGGACTCGCCGAGTCGATGCTAAGCGGCACTGTCAGAGTAAACGGAAGCGCTGGTAACGGTGCTGCGGCAGCAATCCGCGACGGCACCGTAATTATAGAAGCCGACGCGGCGGCCAGGCTTGGTGTTTCAATGAAAGGCGGGCTAGTACTAGTTGGTGGTAACTGTGGTTACATGGCAGGTTTCATGGGCCAAAAGGGCACGCTGATTGTCTGCGGAGATGTTGGTGCTGGATTCGCAGACTCAATGTATGAAACGGTATGTTTCGTTGGAGGAGAAATAGCAGAACTCGGCACTGATGCTATCATCGAGAAACCTACTGAAGATGAGTACAGCTACTTATCTCGCACCCTCACTTTGCACCTACCAACAAAGATGGAGGCACCTGGTTTTGCTATTGATCGGTTCAAGAAAGTGATTTCTGGACGCAAGCTATGGAACTTCGATAATCAGGATTGGGAGACTTGGAGAGAGGCTATGTAGATGTCTAACGAACAAGATATTAACCAGCGCTTGCTACAGCAGAGTAGCACTTTCAATAGTCAAGTCATCGATGATATCCAATCCAAGGCAGAGCTCGGTCGCTATCGTATGCGTGGCTATGGCACACTGAGGCAACGCACCTGGGCAACATTTGATGACTTAACGTTCATACCCTCGACTCTAACCAGAATTCCTCTAGAAGGGTATCGTGAACGTTGCAAGACGAAAACGATTCTCGGCAGCAGATACGCGAAAAAACCAATTGAACTAGAGATTCCGATCATGATTACGGGAATGAGTTGGGGAGCACTATCCTTCAACGCAAAAGTGGCGCTTGCAAAAGGAGCTGCCAAGGTCGGTTCCTCCAACACTACCGGTGATGGCGGTATGTTACCTGCCGAAAGAGAAAATAGTAAAGTCCTGATTTACGAAGTGTTGCCATCTCGTTATGGGATAAATGTACACGACTTGTTGTCCGCTGACGGAATAGAACTCACTATCGGACAGGGAGCAAAACCGGGAACTGGGGGCTTGTTGTTGGGAAGCAAAGTTAGGGAAAGCATAGCTGGACAACGTGACTTACCAATTGGAGTTGATCAGCGCAGCCCCGCTAGACACCCGGATTTCCTTGGTCCCGACGACATGCGCATCAAGATCGAAGAACTCCGTGAAGCAACAGATTGGAAGGTGCCAATTTTCGTAAAGATGGGTGCTTCGCGCGTTTTTGATGACGTACGCCTAGCGGCTAAGGCTGGCGCAGACGTAATAGTAGTAGATGGAATGGAGGGTGGTACAGCCGCTTCACCCGAAATAATGCAGGAGCATACCGGAACCCCTACCCTTGCGGCTGTTTGTGAGGCCCGTGCTGCGCTAGAGGACATCGGATTGTACGGCGATGTTCAGCTAATTATTGCTGGTGGCATCCGCAACGGAGTGGATGCAGCAAAAGCAATAGCTTTAGGTGCAGATGCCATCTATATAGGTACAACAGCTCTGATAGGCCTGAATTGTAATAAGCCGATTTACACTGAGGACTACCACAAGCTAGGCACAGAACCATATCACTGCCACCATTGTCACACAGGCGGATGCCCTGTCGGAATCACCACACAGGATCCTGAACTAATGAAACGCCTCGACATTGCGGAGGGAGCGGAAAGAATCTCCAATCTATTACTTGCCATGACGTATGAAATCCAAATGCTTGCGCGAGCATGTGGCAAGGCCAACATACACAATCTTGACCCAGATGATATGCGGGCACTTTCTCTAGAAGCATCAATGATCTGTGGTGTACCCCTGGTGGGCACCAACAAGGTGTTCAGTGATGGACCTGGATGGAAGAGCAAAATTGGTAAATGACACAATGAATATTGTGTGCAAAATCTTGTACAGAGAAGTCAATGCATAGAGTAGATTGAGGAGACCATTTATGACACTGGATACAGCAAGAAAACTTGTCCAAGAGAAGAGTGTGGATTTCTTTTTATGTTCCTTTGTAGAAATGAGTGGGACACCCAAAGCTAAATTAGTTCCAGCGGCTCACCTAGAAACGATGGCGGTCGAGGGAGCAGGATTTGCCGGATTTGCTGCTGGTGAAATCGGTCAGAGCCCGCATGACCCTGACATGGCTAGTATCCCAGATTTTAATTCTCTTACCGTTGTTCCTTGGCGCAGCAACGTTGCATGGGTTGCGGGAGATATCGTGGTTAACAATGAGGAGTGGCCCTACTGCCCACGGACAATATTGCGAAGACAACTAAAGAAATGTGAAAACCAAGGTTACAATGTCAACATCGGAGTAGAAGCTGAGTTCATGCTCTTGAAACAAGATGAGAGAGGCAATTATTTTCCTTGGGACGCATTGGACACCTTGGGAAAACCATGCTACGACTTGCGCACATTACATCGCAACCTAGATATAATGACCACGTTGCTTAGGTATATCCAAGAAATGGGATGGTACCCTTACGCAAATGACCACGAGGACGCCAACTGTCAGTTCGAGATTAATTGGCGCTATGCAGATGCTCTTACCACAGCTGATAGACATACATTTTTCAAATGGATGGTGAAAACTGTAGCCGAAGAAACGAATCTCATGGCTACTTTTATGCCAAAACCATTTCAGAACATGACCGGCAATGGAGCACATTGCCACATGAGTCTCTGGGATGGCAACGATGCTAATATGTTCTTGGATGAGCAAGATGAGAACGGACTTTCTCAGATTGCATATTGGTTTGTCGGTGGCATCCTGCAACACGCCCAGGCACTCGCCGCGCTCACCAATCCCATCGTGAATAGTTATAAACGCCTTGTTCGTGGCGCTCCTCGCTCCGGCGCGACATGGGCCCCTGTATACGTAACTTATGGAGGCAGTAACCGCTCACAAATGATACGCATTCCTGGACCAGGGGACATAGAATGCCGTACACTCGACGGTGCAGCCAATCCCTATCTTGCAATCGCCGCTATGATTGCCGCAGGATTGGACGGCATCGAGAACAAAATTGATCCGGGAACTAGAAACGACGACAATCTTTACGAGGTACCTGATACCGAAATACGGCAGCGTGAAATTGGTTACCTGCCAACAACATTAGATGAGGCGTTAGATCACCTCGAACAAGACGATGTAGTCAAAGAGGCCCTTGGGAACACTTACGCGCAATACTATATTAATGTTAAACGCGACGAATGGCAGCGATATAACCTAAGTGTGAGCCAATGGGAGAAAGACAACTACTTGGAGGTGTTTTGAAGTCCAGTTCCCCAACAAGATCTAAGAAATGCAAATCCCAACAGCAGTGTTTCTCAGCAACGTTCTGTTAATGGCAAACTCCAAAGATTGTTTGAAATACGCTATTGACATTACGGTTGACATTCGCGCAACCTGAATGTCAATTAAACTGGTGCGGCAGGCATTGCAAGGGAATCGGCCAATGTCGCGAATGTGGCAAGTTCACGAACTAAGAGATCGCTACGATGCCGTGATTATAGGCGGGGGAGCACACGGTCTTTGCTGTGCTTATTACCTCGCGTCAGAACACGGTATCAATAATGTGGCTGTTCTAGAAAAACGCTATATAGGCTCTGGCGGCAGCGGGCGCAACACTGCCATTGTACGGAGCAACTACCTGACGCCAGCCGGGGTCCGCTTCTACGATGCTAGCCTGAAGCTTTACGAGCGCATGGCCGTCGAGCTGGACATAAACGTAATGCTGAGCCAGCGCGGACACATAACACTTGCCCACAACGACATCTCCTTACGAACGATGCGTCGACGCGCCGAAGTCAACCGCTTGCAGGGCGTAGAATCTCGCCTCATCCTTCCAGACGAAATAAAACAACTTTGTCCCGTTCTGGATGTCAGCGACCGACCGCGTTACCCTATTATCGGCGCACTCTATCATCCACCTGGTGGAATCATCCGCCATGATGCAGTAGTGTGGGGATATGCGCATCAGGCAGATGCCCATGGCGTGCATATTCACCAGATGACCGAAGTCACCGGCATAGAAGTGTCTGGCGCAAAGGTCACTGGAGTGAAAACGAATCGGGGACAGATCAAGACTGAAACCGTATTAAACGCTACAGCCGGGTGGTGCTCAACCATTTCCGCTATGGCGGGTCTCAGGCTACCAGTGATTACCTCGCCTCTGCAGGCAGCTGTAACTGAACCACTCAAACCGTTTCTAGACGTGGTGGTAGTCTCTGGTAGCCTCCATGTATATGTCAGTCAGTCAGACAGGGGCGAATTGGTAATGGGAGCCAGTGTTGATCCATTTCCCTCATACTCATCACGTGGTTCGCTTGATTTTGCCGAAAGCCTAGCAAGCCACATTATAGAACTGATGCCAGGTTTGCAGCGCGTACGTCTAATGCGTCAGTGGGCCGGCATAGTCGATATGACCCCAGATTACAGTCCAATTATGGGATTCACGCCAGTAGAAGGATTCTTCGTTGATGTAGGCTGGGGAACATACGGTTTCAAGGCATCACCAATTGCAGGCAAGATGCTGGCAGAATGCATCGCCACTAAGCGTACACCTGATTTAATTACACCTTTCAGTCTCTCTCGTTTTAATGAGTTTGATCTTATGGGAGAAGCAGGGGCTGCTTCAGTTGGCCACTGAAAGTTAATTGATTAGGAATAGAACCATGCTTATTCTCAAATGCCCGAATTGTGGCCAACGAAATGTCAGCGAGTTTCGAAATGGGGGCGAATATAGGCCAAGACCATCCCGGCCACTTGATGCGGACGACCAACAATGGTCAAACTACGTATTCTTCCGTCACAATGTTTCTGGTCTGCAAAAGGAATGGTGGTATCATCGCAATGGGTGCGGACTATGGTTTTTAGCGGAACGACATACCAAGACCAACGAGATACTGTCAACTTTTCGTTGGGGGCCAGATAGAACAGAGTAATATGTCAAATACACTACTCTTTGTCATAGTAATCGGTGCTACATTGATGTTGGTAATAGGTGGCGCTGTCACTATAGCGATTACGCTATATCGAGCAAATCGGTTGATAGTTTCAGAGGTTGTATTGCCACATCTTGAAAAAGTGATGGGCGCACGATTACCATCGCAACCCGTCGAATTAATCAACCGTAAGGAAGAGATGCGCTTTACCTTTGAAGGCAATGAATACTCGGCCTTCAAAGGAGATACTATTGCATCAGCTCTAGCGGCTTCGGGGATAAAGATATTCAGCCGATCATTCAAATATCACCGACCGAGAGGTTTGCTTTGCTGCTCAGGTCACTGCCCGAATTGCCTTGTCCAGATTGGAGATGAGCCTAACGTCCGCGCCTGTCGCCAGCGCGTGGCTCCCGACATGATTGTCAAGCCACAGAATGTCACCCCGACTCTGATGTGGGATCTGCTTGCACCGATCATGCGCTTTCTTTCTCCATTTATGCCAGTGGGTTTTTATTATAAAACCCTCTATCGTCCGAAGTGGATATGGAAAGTTGCCGAACCACTGCTCCGCGCGGCAGGCGGACTCGGTAAGGCAAGTCACTCAGAAAGTCCGGAAGACACTTTTGACAAACAATACTTGCACGGTGATGTCGTTGTGATAGGCGGCGGTCCTACTGGCATCAGCGCAGCACTCAGCGCAGCCGGGTCTGATGCAAAGGTACTGCTAATCGATGAGAACGACCAACTTGGCGGATATCTTCGCATCAAGGCAGAAGCCAAGGATGTAGTTGACGAATTGTGTGCATCTGTGTATGCACATCCGAATATCCAGACTCTTACTGAGACAACAGTGACAGGGTGTTATGACCATAATTGGCTAGCTGCCACGCACGGGGATAGACTGTACAAAATAAGGGCAGATAAAGTGGTGCTGGCTACAGGAGTAGTTGAGCGACCGCTTGTATTCGACAACAATGATCTGCCAGGTGTTATGCTTGGCAGCGCAGCGCAGTACTTGTTACATTTATATGCAGTTAGACCGGGTCGCCGTGCTGTGGTAGTCACTGCTAATGATGATGGCTGGGATGTAGCGGCTGATTTGCATGCTGCCGGAATAGAAGTGGTAGCACTGGCAGATGAGAGAGAACGTGCTGCATGCAGCAGTGCCAAAATGGAATCGCTAGAAGCAGAATTGCCCGTGTTCTGGAGACACATCGTGACTTCGGCACACGGAAACACGGCGGTGAATGCGGCCACAATCGCTCCTCTTGAAAGTGATGGTAGTCTCACAACCCGCCGCACCAGATTAGAATGCGATTTGCTGCTAGTTAGTATAGGATGGACTCCAAACACCGGTTTAGCATATCAAGCTGGCGTCGAGTTTGGTTATGATGAGGATCGAGCAGAATTGATGGCTCGGAATATGCCTGATGACTTCATTATTGCTGGACGAGCGGCAGGAACACATATGCTAGAACACCAAATTACTGAAGGCGCACTAGCAGGTCGCAGGATGGCCTCTGCCGCTGGGTACGGCGATGCACCTACAACATCTGAGTGGACTTTCGTACAGGAAGAAAAGAAACGCGAAGTAACGCGCAGCTCGCAACGCACCATTGTGAAAGGATCAAGTAAAAGGTTTTTGTGCTATTGCGAGGATGTTACTGACAAAGATCTTACTACTGCTGTTGCTGAGGGATACGATAGTATTGAGCTACTGAAGAGATACAGCACAATCTCAATGGGGCCATGCCAAGGGAAGATGTGCTCGATGAACGCCGTACACCTGTGTGCGCATGCTAATACGTCCACCGTGGACGAGACTGGCAGTACCACTACGCGCCCGCCTATGACACCGATTTCACTTGGCGCCCTTGCAGGGCAGAATATGGAGCCTGTGCGGATAACACCTATTCACGATTGGCACTTGGGCCAGGGCGCAAAGATGATGGTGGCCGGTCTATGGCTACGCCCAGAGCATTATGGCAACCCCACGGAGGAGGTTCGTGCGGTACGTGAGCGTGTAGGCGTCATAGATGTGAGTACTCTAGGCAAATATAAACTGACCGGACCACACGTACCTAACATTCTGGAGAAGGTGTACACAAATCGTTGGCGGCAATTGGCCGTGGGACGGGTGCGTTATGGAGTAATGTGTAATGCAGAAGGCATTGTCATTGATGATGGTGTCACTGCTCGTTTTGATGAACGCGAATGGTACATGACCACCACCTCCGGAGGTGCTGGTGCAATTTACGAATGGATACAATGGTGGATGCAATCAGGATGGGGAGACGGGGTACAACTAATCAACCGCTCTGACGATTTTGCCGCATTTAATCTTGCAGGACCAAAGGCACGCACTCTGTTGAAGGAATTAACTGATATACAGCTTGACAACAAAGAATTTCCTTACATGCACGTGCGTTCCGGAGTAGTAGCTGAAGTTCCATGTAGATTATTGCGCATTGGTTTTACCGGCGAACTATCATACGAGATACATTGCCCTGCGAGTTATGGCCAACATCTCTGGGAGCAATTGTTACAAGCGGGAGAACAGTTTGGGATTATGCCATTCGGAGTAGAAGCACAGCGCGTACTGCGTCTAGAAAAGGGACATCTTATTATCGGTCAAGACACTGATGCTCTCTCAAATCCGATTGCCGCGAACCTCGAATGGGCAGTAAAACTTGAGAAAGATGACTTCCTCGGACAACGGTCATTATTGCGTGTGGTAGAAAACGGGCTCAAACAACGGCTTATCGGCTTCAAAGTTAACGAAACTGGACCGACACCCGAGGAAGGGCTGCAAATCGTAAGTATAAATTCGAATAGCAAACAGCGGAAAATAATCGGTTGGGTCAGTTCCTGTCGCTTCAGCCCAACTTTGAACCAGGTAATCGGTCTCTGTTGGCTGCCTACTGAGATTGCTGATGTCGACGGTGCCGAATTCATCATTTGGAGGGAGGAACGGGCCCTAACTGCACATGTTCATCACGGTGCATTTTACGACTCGAATGGAGCACAACTACGTAGTTAGACATGAAAGAAGCCCTGCGACGTTCTCCATTACATAATACGTTACAGGATGTTGGCACGGGATTAGAGGTGCGCTCTGGATGGCTAGTAGCTACAGGACTTGTATCTGCTACAGATGCTGCGGTCCCAATGCTGACGATTGCCGACGAAAGCGCGCACGGTAAATTGCTGTTGGAGGGGGAGAACGCTTCAGATGTGATCGCCACAGCGATGCACTTACATCCACCAAGTGTAGGATTGAGCGTTCCATATAGGACGGGGAGGGTTTATTCACTTAGACCCGATTTGTTTTTCATGTCCACTTTGCCAACAATCGATAGTGAGTGGGTCAAACAACTGCGAGCGACCGCAGCCAGAAACGAAGGGTTAGTCACCATGACGGATATGACTGATGGCAGATCACAGATTCGCGTGACAGGCAAAGTATGCCGACAATTTCTAGCAAAGCTGTGCGCACTTGATTTCGGAGATTTTTCTTTTCCAGATGGAAGTGCACGAACAACTAGTCTAGCCAGAACAACACAATTAATCCTACGCTCCGACCAACACGACCAGTTGTCCTTTGTTGTTGTGGGCGGACGGTCGCTGGGTGCCTACGTATGGGATACAATGGTTCAAGCTGGGCACGAGTGGACTATCACACCCACGATGTGTGAATCCGATTAGAATTATTTGTCTCCTCAATAGAATACTCTGCGATAAATCAACCAGAAATGACTGTTTACATACTCAATGAGAGATGTATAAGAGGACACTGAAACCAGATATACTCCGATTATTGATCACGCATGAATTCCCTGACCATCTCAGAGCACGCCGTAGCCCGAGTAGCACAGAAGCAATCTGATCAACACAGACGAGAAAATTGTGTAGGAATGACTGGATCTACTTGATTTGTAGTAGAAAGATTTTAGGAGTCGAGAAACTCGTCAAAGGCATCCCTGAAGGACTCATATTTTACGATACCAGACCATTGTTCGATGATTAAGCCATCCTCATCAAGCAATGTGAAGTGAGGGCGATAGGTGAAATTCACAGCTTTCAACAGGCTAGCTGTGTTAGAGTCGTCCATATCTAAATATACAAACTTCATACGGTCAGCAAATTCATCCTCTAGCCCGTGAACCACGGGCAGCATCTGTCGGCAAGACCCTCAGTAGCGGGAATATATCTTTACCAGTTGAGGCTTACCGGTAGCCAATTTCACGGTACTAGGATCAGTAGCTCTGAATTCTACGTCCAAGGCATCAGACATTTCTCTAAGATCTTGCAAATTTTCGCCACTAGTATTACATGCACTCAGCAACATAGTGACAATGGTCGCTAAAATCACAGTAGGATTAACTCTTCTGTACATCATATTCGCACTAATTATATACTTTCACGTAAAATTTGTATCCTTCAAAAGCATATTACGTTAGCGCAGAAGAGGCCACAAAGAAGGTAGTCTCGGTGTGAACCCTACCAAACACAGAATAACCGTTCTGGTTTTTAGTGGAATAAGTAAACCTTTGGGGCGAAAGGATACTGATGAGCAATAGCTTCAGGGAACACATTGGCATCATCATTGTTCCACCGTGTGGACACAATCGGTAGCAAGAAGATATCAATTGGTTCTCCCCCCCCACCCCCTTAAGACTCCTCATGTCTATGTCCGTTTTGGGGTACAATCGCATACCTTGTCAGTCAGGGCGTGACCTACCTTTCGCAGTCTTAGCGACAACTCTGTGGCTGCCCGAATGGGTCATACGTCAGACAAATATTATACCTATCCGGAGATCTCAACTGTGAGAAGAAACAAACTACGTGAACTGTTAAGTGCCAACCAGCCCACACTCGGGGTTCCAGTAATCTGTCCCTGGCCGGGCATCGTTGAAATCATCGGACACACCGACGTATTTGACTACGTGGAGTTTGTCGGTGAAGATATGCCTTGGGATTTACATGATCTTGAGAATCTAAGCCGCGCTACGGAACTCTACAATATGTCGTCGATGATGAAAGTAGATCAGAGTTGGCAGGAATTCGCAGCGCAGCGCGCGCTAGGCTCGGGAATACAGAACATCTTGTTCACCAACATCCGCACCATGGAAGACATGAAAGACTGCGTCCGGAACGTCAACCTGGACACACCTGAAAAAGGAGGTACACACGGTGGGCACGCGCGCAGAAATGTCGGCTATCATCTAGAATCGGCGTCGCCAGCGTATGCCCAAGCGATGGAAGACGTGGTGATAGCTGTCATGATCGAGAAGCGAGAGGCAATGGACAACTTGGACTCTATTCTCTCAGTCGAAGGCTTAGATATGGTCCAATTTGGTCCGGGTGATCTATCCATAAGCTTCGGTGTACCTGGCCAAACCACGCATCCGAGGGTAAAGAAGGCCGAGCTCAAAGTCATCCGCATGGCAATAGACATGGGCATTCGTCCTAGAGTAGAGCTAGGCTTTGACTATAGCATGGACGATATACGCAGATATACGGACCTTGGCGTACGCGATTTCAGTCACGCTCTGGACGTCCAAGTACTGCATTCTTGGTGGGGACAACACGGCGAACGATTGCGGACAGTCTTGGAAACAGCGTAGCATCTCGAGTAGGAGGATTGCAATGCAACAAATAAATGGGGTTGAAGTGCTGACAACCGTCGATGAATTAGTAGCTCCCACCCAAACTGCGATCATCGTAATTGACATGCAGAATTACGCAATCAGCGCTCAGGGAGGACCCGCCCGGGCCGGCGAAGACATCTCACAATTGGTGGCCATGACGCCACATCTACAAAGACTGCTGCAGTCCGCCAGGGAAGCCGGCGTATTAGTAACCTATGCCGAACATATTATGCAGAACAGTTTGGGCGCCAACCTATCAGCTGCGCCGATGCTCTATCAATTGCAGCTGCGTCCAGTCAGGTATGTAACACATGTAGTCGAAGGCACTTGGGAGGCGCAGACGATCGATGAGTTAGCGCCGCAAGCTTCTGATATCATCGTCCGGAAGGCAACCGCACACGGGGGAAGCGCGCTATACAAGACCATTCTGGACGACGTTTTCAGGCTGCGGGACATCAGGAGCGTGATCGTTGCCGGACAAGTCACAGACGGCTGCGTCCTCCGAACAGCGGTAGATGCCCTACAACATAGCTACTATCCGATTATCGTTCGCGAGTGTGTCGGGTCGATGTTTCAGAAAAGCCACGAGGCGGCGCTGGCCTGGATGGAGACCAGATTTCCCATGTTCGATTTAGATGAGGTGCTGACGACATGGAGAATCTAGCGCTACTAGACCATCATT
>JAKUPR010000017.1:0-24873 GCA_022450585.1 Anaerolineales bacterium
CAACATCAGCTATAAGGCGCAACTCAAGCGCCAGATCACGTGTTTCACCGGGCTCTCCTTTATCAGCTATGCGGGGAGCACGATTACGTGAACTTGAAAAGCGCGCATTCCCTCGGCCTCCACTCCCACCTATCGCAACCTGCAGACGGTGCTCACCTTCAGTCATATCCCCCATCGTTGTCCCAGTCACTTTGTCAAGCACAATCGTGCCAGGAGGTACAGAGATTTCCAGGTCTGTGCCACTTCGACCACTCTTATTGTTACCACCACCCTTTTTTCCATTGTTTGCCGAGAAACTGCGCTGCCGTTGAAATCTCAACAAAGTGTTCTGGCCTTCATCGACGACCAGAAATACAGAGCCGCCATCGCCACCGTCGCCACCATCCGGACCACCCAAAGGTACATGTTTCTCGCGCCGGAAGTGTACGATTCCATTTCCGCCAGATCCAGCCTCTACACGAATACTGGCTTCATCAATGAAACTCATTTCATTCTGCACCATATAGAGCGCGATTATAACACCCCAACCTACCGGACAACGCTTGCCGCGTGCTAATGAGTCTGCTATCATTTTGCTATGTTAGGTAACGAAGAAAAATGTCCGTTGCCGATAGCGAAAACTATGACCGAGTTCATTCAACGCGTGCTGTCTCCTGACGGAAATTGGCTCGCATATATTATCCGAGCCAATTTCTCCAGCAATATCACTTCCTTCGTCACTCCTCCAGAACACAATTTTCAGCTGGCTTTTTGTGGTTCACCCGCAATATGATTACGGAGAGTATTGCATTGACTTCATCTGACGTGCTCAGCGCGGAGGCTTTAATATCCTCAAAGTGCCTTAAATATGCGTCCCTCGCATAGATGGCGAAAGCAAAACCGGGCAAATTTTGCTTGATTATGTAATGCAGGGACGAAAATATCTGACGACAATCCACGACTTTATCTTGGCAACGCATGACAAAGACCCTGTCCGCGATCACACGAGTTAATTCGCATGACGATTATTAATCGCATTCAACCAAAGAGATGGCACCCTCTATTCATAATTTTCGCCGGGGGATTATTGGTGCGTTGGCTTACATATTATTACTTCTACCACTCCCTAATCACCAGTGGCGGTCTCCACTTCTCTCCCACTGCCGATGAAGCCAACACTTACGAAGTACTTGCAAGACAATTGCTGGCAGGCAACGGTTTTGCCCAGGCATTGTTCTCATTCCGGCCTCCGCTACAGCCCATGTTCATCGCCTTGGTATACATGATATTTGACACAGCTGACCCATTAGTCGCGGCATTCGTCCAGACCTTCGTCGGGGCGGGAGTGGGTGTTGTAACGTTTTTTGTAGCGAGAGAACTGCGCATGCCCAGATTCGTACAATCCTGTGCAGGACTACTGGTAGCACTTGACCCAGCCTCGATAATCGTCGGACTGACTCTGATGGCGGAGACCCTTTCCAACTTCTTCGTAGCATCTGGCACGCTGTTTACCGTCCGACTAATTCGCAGAGCCACCCTCAGAGATGCATGTGCCGCTGGTGGCTGCTTTGCACTAGCAACACTCGCCCGGCCAACAACAATTTATCTCTGGGTCTTGCTGGTGTTAGTCATTATGCGCATGGTTCCACGGTTCCTACCCAAAGCCGCTGCTTTTGTGGCCGCATTTGCTATAGGAGTATTGCCTTGGTATATTCGTAACCAGGTGTACCATAACGTCTTTACTTTTTCCACGATTGGAAACTTCAATTTGCTTTTTTATGGCGCTGTCTCTGTAAAACATTGGGCAACCGGGATACCTCCACAAGAATTAGAGGAGCAGTTCTCCTACGAACTCGATCGTCGTCTCGGCAGAGCAACATCACGAGACACTTATGACTATTCTACTAAATGGAAATTCAGACGATCAAATGATCCCCAAGTAAACGCGGAAATCACTGCCATGGCAATAGATGTATTCCGAGAATATCCGTTCGCGTACATATTTACCGCCCCTCTAAAGGTAATAAGAATGTACGTATTCACCAACTACCTCTTGCCATTCCAAACGATTCATTGGCTGGAGATTATATACAATATGACTTTTTACGCCCTTTCAATATGTGGAATGGTTTGGACCAAGATACGCCGAGAATTTGTCGTTATGACGGTGACACTAGTACCGATAGCATATTTCAGCTTAATTCCGCTGCTTTCTGGATCTAGCTTCGGAATGGACACTCGTGCCCGCACTCCCTTTACTTTCTGCATCGCTATATTAGCAGCCCAGGGATTGCTGTGGCTATTGAGACTTCGCCAACGACCACAGTCAGTACAATAAACTTGCTGTCATTACATATACGTGCTAAAGTATCCTGCACAGCAACAATCAATCGAGCAACACACCTCAATGTCAAAGGTAAGTATACGAACCCCAGATATAGTCATCGGGCGACTGCCAATTTACTTGCGGGTGCTCGAGCACATTGCGTCCAATGGCACTCGTGTGACTTCATCTCAAGAGATGGGCGAACACCTTGGAATAAGCCCGGCGCAGATTCGCAAAGATCTTTCACATTTTGGCGAATTCGGTAAGCAGGGCACTGGATACGATGTTGTATACCTTAGGAAGCAACTACAGCGCATACTTGGCTTACAACAAGATTGGGATGTAGCGTTGATCGGCGCCGGAGCAGTAGGGAAGGCCATTATGAGATATGCCGGTTTCCGAGGACGTGGTTTCCACATAGCGGCTGTCTTTGACAATGACGATTCCAAAATAGGTCGCAAAATTAACAACCTTAAGATATTACACGTGAACGTGCTCAAGAGCACAATTCACCAAATGGGAATCAGGATGGCAATGATAACAGTACCCTCGGAGCAAGCTCAGAAAGTAGCTGACATGCTTGTTGAAGCAAGTGTTGAGGCTGTCTTGAATTACGCACCGGTCAACTTGATAGTCCCACCGGAAGTCCATGTGCAACATATTGACCCAGTGGTAGGGCTACAACACATGACATATTATCTGTCATCCTATTCAACACTAACGCAGGGATGAAATCAAATAAATCAGAAATCAGACCCGGGGAAGATGGGGCTTGATAACTTCATACATTTCCAGCGCGCGCCCGGCACCAACAGCTACACATCCAATTGGGTTGTCAGCCAAGTATGTGGGTACTCCAATCGCATTGGAAATACACTGATCAATGCCTCGCAGATGGGCACCGCCTCCACACAGAACCATTCCCCGATCAATTGCGTCAGACGCTAGCTCTGGCGGCGTTTTCTCTAGCACAGCTTTCGCTACTGCTATGATTGCCTGTAGGGGCTCATCTATCGCCTCCGTGACTTCTCCGGACGTAATAGTTGCATCGCGTGGCAGGCCTGTCAAATGGTCACGCCCCTGAATTTCCACCGCAAGTTCTTTTTCCATCGGCAGCGCGGAACCAATCCTGATTTTTATTTCCTCAGCTGTCATTTCTCCAATGATGATCCCATATTTCTTACGCACATAGGCCGCGATGGCCTGATCAAGAGCTATTCCACCGACTCGGGCAGAATGGGCCGTGACAATTCCATAAAGAGCAACAATTGCAGCCTCAGTGGCTCCTCCCCCAATATCGAGAACCATGTTGCCGGCTGGCGTACCCACAGGAAGACCCGCACCAATAGCGGCAGCCAGAGGCTCATGAATGAGAAAAGCCTCCCTACTACCGGCCTCCTTGGCCGCTTCATGCACGGCTCTACTCTCAACACTTGTTGCACCATAAGGCACGCTCAACATCACTCTCGGCTTAAACAAGCGCATTTGCCCGCACACCTTTGAGAGAAAGTAATGCAACATGCGCTCGGTCACTTCATAATCAGCTATGACGCCATCCTTAATGGGGCGCATTACTTCGATACTCTCCGGAGCCCGTCCATACATTTCACGAGCTTCTTGACCAATTGAGACAATTTTTTGCTCATCAACCCGAATAGCAACCACACAGGGTTCATGCATGACAATATCACCACCCTCGTACACAAGCACGTTGACGGTTCCCAGATCAATGCCTACATCTTTGGCAAAAAGGGGCATTTGTTGTTTGTCGGTAGCAGGCTAAATTATTTTAGTAAGGGTATTAGTCATGGTCGTCTAAACCGGCAACAGCTGGTTTTTGACTACGATTTGCACCCACACTCAAACGCACATTCGCTCGTTTGAGCGCCAAAGTAATTGCACTGTCAACCTCTGGAGATGCAGGCACGGACGGGCCTCCCTCTTCCAAGAAGGATAAGGCTCGCGCGCGAGCTGCCTGCGCGCGAGCAAGATCGATGTCGTCAGCATGTTCAGCTACATCTGCCAGAACTGTTACGCAGTCTGGACGCACTTCCAAAACCCCGCCTCCCACCGCAAAGGTTTCCTCCTGTTGCTCTTTTATCACGCGCATCTCGCTCACTTGTATTGTGGTCAACAGCGGAGAATGATTAGGCAGAATCCCCATACGGCCTTCTTCTCCATCCAGCACAACCATATCTACATTTTCAGAATAAACCAGACGTTCCTGCGTAACGATTTCACATAGTATGGACATTTGGAGGATTCACTCGCTTTCTGCCCTCAACTCATCGGCCTTTGCTACCGCTTCTTCAATTGTGCCTACGAACATAAAGGCCTGCTCTGGAATCTCATCATACTTGCCATCAAGTATTTCCCGAAAAGAGCGTACCGTTTCTTCTAGCTTCACATACTTACCCTTAATGCCAGTAAATTGTTCTGCGACAAAAAACGGCTGGGAGAAAAATCGCTCTAGCTTGCGCGCACGCGAGACCAGTAGTTTGTCCTCCTCCGAAAGTTCATCTACACCTAAAATGGCGATAATATCCTGTAAATCCTTGTAGCGCTGTAGCACACGCTGAACCTCGCGTGCTACACGATAATGCTCATGGCCCACGATGTTGGGATCTAGAATACGACTGGTGGAAGCAAGTGGGTCTACTGCAGGATAGATGCCTTTTTCCGCTATTGGCCTCTCCAGTGCAATAGTGGCATCCAAGTGTGAGAATGTCGCCACAGGAGCAGGATCGGAATAGTCATCAGCAGGCACATAGACAGCCTGCATTGAGGTAATTGACCCACGCCGCGTAGAGGTGATGCGCTCCTGTAATTCGCCCATCTCAGTTCCAAGAGTGGGCTGATATCCAACCGCCGAGGGCATTCGACCAAGAAGAGCTGAAACCTCAGATCCACTCATAACAAAGCGAAAAATGTTGTCGATGAATAGCAAAACATCCCTGCCCCGGTCACGGTAATACTCTGCCATGGTAAGCGCTGTGAGTGCAACACGTAGACGAACTCCCGGAGGCTCGTTCATTTGCCCGAATACCATAACAGTATCTTTCATCACACCAGACTCAATCATCTCGCGGTAAAGCTGGGTGCCTTCACGCGTGCGCTCACCAACACCAGCAAAAACCGAATTGCCAGAATGTTCTTTGGCAATTGATCGGATCAGCTCCATGATAATTACCGTCTTACCCACTCCAGCCCCACCAAAGATGCCGGTCTTACCGCCCTTGGTGAAGGGTGCAATCAAATCAATTACCTTGATTCCAGTCTCAAATACCTCAACCTCGGTCGATTGCTCCTCGAAAGGCGGTGCAGGTCTGTGAATAGGATAATATTCAGATGCCTGAACTTCTCCGCCATCATCAATGGCGCGACCAAGCACATTGAAAATACGACCCAACGCTCCTTCGCCAACTGGCACACTGATAGGTGACCCGGTTGCATTAGCAGGGAGACCCCTGCGCATTCCTTCAGTGGCATCCATAGCCACGCATCTGACTAGGTTGTCACCTAGATGTTTCTGTACTTCTAGAATCAATGATTCGCCGTCCTCACTCGAAACTTCAACCGCCTCGTAAATCTCTGGCAAGTTATCAACAGGGAATTCACAGTCGACCACCGCCCCTTGAATTTGCGCCACTCTTCCTGTACTAGTACTCATCAAACCTCCAAGTCCTAACGTAATTTCTGGTACTCATGCAGTCTGCCGCAGCGCCTCCGCACCGCCAGCAATATCAAGCAAGTCACTAGTGATGGCCAGTTGCCGCGCCTTATTGTATGCTAAACGCAGCGCACTGGATAGTTCATTTGCATTGTCAGTAGCATTACGCATCGCCACCATGCGCGCACTGTGCTCACTTGCAAGTGATTCCAGTACCGCCTGAAACACCTGTACTTGTGCAAATCGCGGCAAAAGCTCCCCAAGTAACTTATCTGGCTCAGGCTCAAATGTGTAGCCCGCAGATGGGCCATCGACCCCGATGTCTTCGGGCACACCCCTGTGATCTAGCGACATTTCAGGTGCCAATGGCAGCAAGCGTTCCACTCTAGTTATCTGCCGAAGTGTATTCACATAGTCAGTATATGCAACATATACCTCATCCACTGTCCCACTTAGAAAATCATCCAGCAACACGCGCGCAATCGGAGTTACTTCTGCAAATGTAGGAGATCCGCGAAAACTATTGAAGTCACCAGTAATGTCCGCGCCGCGCGCGTAAACGAGATCGCGTCCCTTATGACCCACTGTCACCCAGCGAACCGATTGCGTTTTTGCATCCGCAAATGCGAGAGCCGCGCGCGCAATATTCATATTATACGCACCCGCAAGCCCCCGGTCGCTAGAAATCACCGCCAAGCCAATGTTTTCCACACTCTCTCTTTGAATCAGAAGCGAGTGTGTTGCACCGCCTGAATACTCACCTATACGCTGCATGACAGCCACCACCCGACGGGCATAATCACGCGAAGCCTGTACAGCTGCTTGTGCCCGCCGCACCTTGGACGCGCTAACGGCCTCGAGCGCACGGGTTACTTGGGAAATATTCCCCACGCTGCGTATACGCAGCCGCATTTCTCTAGCGCTCGCCACAGATTAGCTCCAAGCCTGATTAAAAGTTTGAAGAGCGGTTTTAAGTTCCGCTTCAGTTTCAGTAGTGATGCCACCCTGGTCCACAATATCCTGTCCTATATGCGGATGCGATGCAGACATAGAACGCAGAACGGCGCTCTCCCATTCTTGCATCCGAGACAGAGGGACATCGTCAGAATAGCCATTGACACCAGCGTAAATAAGCATAACCTGGTCGGGTAAGGACATAGGCTCGTACTGTGCCTGCTTAAGGATTTCTTGCAAGCGTTTCCCGCGCTCCAATTGAGATTGGGTAGCCTTGTCCAGGTCAGAGCCAAACTGAGCGAATGCCGCAAGTTCTCGGAACGCGGCCATGTCAAGACGCAGACGACCAGCCACCTGCCGCATAGCCTTGGTCTGAGCTGCGCCTCCAACTCTCGATACGGAAATCCCCACATTTACCGCCGGCCGAATTCCAGCGTAAAACAGATCGTTCTCTAGATAAATCTGACCATCAGTAATGGAAATCACATTTGTCGGTATGTAAGCAGAAACATCACCCAAAAGCGTTTCAATAATTGGTAGTGCGGTCAATGAACCACCTGAATGCGGCAATCTATGTATCTTCAATCTATCGCTGTTCTCCATGCTCGACAGAGCCTCACGCGCGTCGTGCTCTGCCAACGGCCCTCCATACACTTTTGCGTCCACACCGAGATCAATCTCATCGCCAGCATCAGCATCAACAATCACAAATTCATCCGCAAGCTGCACTGCACGCTCAAGCAAACGCGAGTGCAGATAAAACACATCCCCCGGATACGCTTCCCTACCAGGAGGACGCCTCAACAATAGTGACACCTGACGATAAGCCCATGCATGTTTAGAAAGATCATCATAGACAGCGAGAGCGTCCTGCCCCCTCTCCATGAAGTACTCACCCATCGCACAACCGGAATAAGGGGCTATGTATTGCAGAGCTGCTGGATCGTCGGCCGATGCTACCACTACCACAGTGTGGTCCATAGCACCATGTTCTTCCAGTGTAGCCACCGCGCGAGCTATAGCGGCTTTTTTCTGACCAATTGCAACGTAGATGCAAATACAGTCTTTACCTTTCTGATTAATAATGCTGTCAATAGCTATCGCTGTTTTGCCCGTCTGCCGGTCACCAATAATTAACTCACGCTGGCCCCGTCCAATGGGTATCATTGAATCAATAGATTTCAGCCCAGTCTCGAGCGGCCGATCAACATCTTTGCGGCGCACCACCCCTGCCGCAATACGTTCAATCGGTCGAGTCTCAACAGAAGATATAGGCCCCTTTCCATCTAGTGGATGACCCAAGGCGTTAACCACCCTGCCAACAAGCCCAGGGCCCACAGGGACAGCAGCGATACGACCAGTCGAACGCACCACCGAACCTTCCTCAACCGCCTCATAATCACCCATGATTATTACGCCAACTGCGTCCTTTTCAAGATTAAAAACTGTACCCAGGGACCCATTCGCGAATTGAACCAACTCCGCGTTGCGAGCGTCAGAAAGGCCGGACACTAGAGCAATGCCGTCCCCTGCTTCGAGAACTGAACCGACATCTTGCTGCATAAGTGTCGGGGTAAAAGCCTCAATTTGATTCTGTAAATCAGCGACAATATTGGAAGTCTGAGTCTCCGTCATTGCATCTCCCTCGGGGTAGTAATCAGTAATAACTAAGGATAATCAACCGCGTGAACTACGCGCGAAAAGGGATGATACCTGATGATGTTTAGATTGTCCAGTAGTTAAGCGCCGGGGACAACCATCACACACTCAGCCCACTCAAAACAATGAGCCAGACTAGAACACATCTGAAGCCGTGAAGTTGTAGACATAATTGGTATAAATGGCAGCGAATATTATTGCTATAAGCAGAGAGATGCACTTCTGATAGGATCTGTTTAGAAGCTAAGCATATTATTTTGGGCAACAATCCACGGAGACGAACGAGGCCTGTAAGTCAATGTGCTATACATCGCTCAATGCAACAATGCTTACCCACACGATTGGTCCCACAATGCTATTAGCAATGATGGAGTTTACAGGGGAATGAATTTATTAGGACTTTAGGGAATCGCTCCTACCGGAGCGCCCAAGTTCAACTGAGCGTTTGTAGGCAGCCCAAACCGCCTGCGAGAGCGCAGTACGGAAACCGGCCTTCTCAAGGTGGTAAAGCGCCTCTACGGAAGTTCCCCCTGGGGAGGTAACCTGATCCCGTAACTGCGACAAGGATTTGGGTGATTGCACCACAAAGTCAGCCGAACCCTTTACCATGTAGTACACCAATTCCTCCGCCATCTTTTGGGAAAACCCCATGCGGACACCAGCATCAACCAAGGCCTCCATGAAAAGAAACACATAAGATGGGCCCGTACCGGAAAGTGCCGTGGCCATATCCAAGTAATCCTCGTCGTCTACAAATATCTCTCGGCCGAGAGCCTGGAGCACGATTTCTGCTTGTTCGTGCTGCTTCTTCTCTACAGCATCGGATTCAGTCCATACTGTGATACCCGCACCAATCTGCGCAGGAGTGTTAGGCATTGCCCGTATGACACTCCGGTGTTCAAGTCCCTCTGAAAGGCTTAACATGTTCGCACCCGCGACTATAGACATTACAAGGGCATCATCAGGAATACTGCCCGCCAATCCGGAAAACACCTGTGGTAGCACCTGTGGCTTGACGCTCAGAACAACAATATCAGCATCTTTGCAAGCAGCCACATTGTCCCTGGATACGTCAACACCATATGTGTTGTGCAACCCTTCGGTAATCTCCCGCTGAGGGTCAGATGCCACTATATCGCTAGGTGCTATTCGCTTACGGGATAGCAGGCCGGAAATCATCGCTCCGCCCATAGCTCCAGATCCAACAAATGCTATTCGCGTATTTTCTAACATAATGTTCCTCTCATGAAATCATTTGGAGAGATATTTTAGTGCAAGCCGAATGCGTTCCTCCAATTCATCCGATGCGTCGAACTCGATCGCCTGCAAAGCACTCTGTGCCTCCCGTACACTATATCCAAGTGCAGTAAGCGCTGCTGTCAAATCGATGTCTTGCTCATTGACGACAATCACCTCAGACAAGGTGCCGCCTAGCTCTATTTTATCTTGCAGATAAAAGATGATTTTTCGCGCCGTCTTGATGCCCACTCCCGGAATCTGACTCAACAGCTCAGGTCGCTCCTGGGTAACAGCTGTTCGTAAGCCGTCCACCGGAATGCCACTTAGAATTGCAAGAGCCATTTTGGGGCCCACCCCGGAAGCTTTCAGCAACATTTCAAATAGAGCAAGTTGTTCCTTGTCCGCAAACCCATACAGAGTAATTGCATCCTGGCGCACTAAGAGATGCGTCCATAATTGCACCGCCATCCCCACCATTGTTTCCCCTTCAATAACCGAATCTGGAACCGCCACGCGAAGACCGACTCCACCTACTTCAAGAACCAGTGCCCCATGTTCCACGGACTTCACCTCTCCAATTACCGAAGCAATCATGCTTGTGTCCCGATTATTTCAACGATCTTTGCTGAATGCGCGTGACAAATAGCCACTGCTAGGGCATCCGCAGCATCATCGGGTTTAGGAATGGACTCCAAGTTTAGCAGAGCTCCTACCATGTGCTGCACCTGTAATTTTGAGGCCTTCCCATAGCCAGTTACCGCCTGTTTCACCTGCAGAGGCGAATATTCGGCCGCATCTAATCCAGAGTGAGCAATAGCCAAGAGTGCCACACCCCTTCCCTGGCCCACTGCCATTGCTGAAGTAACATTACGCTGAAAAAACAGTTTTTCCACAGCTGCGCTGGTGGGTTTATATTGCTTCAACACAGTGATTAAGTCACGATAAATCGAGTCTAGCCGCATTTCCAGAGGAACACCCGACTGGGTGATGACCACGCCAAATCCCACACACTCCAGATGTCCAGAGTCTTCCCGAACAATCCCATATCCGGTGGTGGCAGTTCCTGGGTCGATACCCATTACCAGCTGCGCCATTATCTTTTCATCAGCCGGCCACGTAGGCTGCTAGCGCCTCCGCAGTCACATCGAGATTAGTGTACACATTCTGCACATCATCCAGTTCTTCCAACGTTTCAATTGTCTTCATCACCTGTCCTGTTTGTTGGGACGACAGCTCAACTAAATTGACCGCTTCCATGCGCAGCATAGCCTCCTGAGGAGATATTTCTAATACTTCCAACGCATCACCAACTGCCTTAAATGATCCTACGTCAGCGAATATCTCCACGAGTTCGTCTGAGTATGCCATATCATCAGCACCTGCCTCAATAGCAAGCTCAAAGAGCATTTCCTCATCACGATCCTCAGGGGGAAAAGCAAAATAGGCCTTCGCCTCGAACTGCCAAGCCACAGAACCACTCTCACCCAGATTACCGCCGAATCGCACAAGCACGTGGCGCAGCTCCGCCACCGCCCGGTTGCGATTGTCAGTCACCACTTCAATCATCAATGCAACGCCATGCTGGGCGTAGCCTTCATATGTCACCTGCTCCAGAACCACACTACCCTTTTCATCGCCGGTACCACGTTTAATCGCGCGTTGGATATTGTCTTTTGGCATATTGGCTGCACGGGCCTTTGTCACGGCCAGTCGCAAACGAAAGTTGTTTTCAGGGTCACTACCAGTACGAGCCGCCACACTGATTTCTTTTGCTAAGCGTGTGAACAACTTGCCGCGCCGTGCATCCGTAGCACCCTTCTTTCGCTTGATAGTACTCCACTTAGAATGCCCAGACATGTTACCAATCCTCCTTTATCTTCACCCTCTACCAAGGGCTGCGGACATTTGCCTCACACTAGTAATCTTTACGCGTGGCCGTCCCGCCTTAACTCCACGTTCGATCTCAAACGCATCAATACGCTTCCAGTCCTCGAAAGTAAAGACGTCAGGCTGTCGAGAACGCACCAATTCTTCCGCTGCCCCTGCACTCGTTTTGGATGGCGTCATCATTCGCCCTGATGCAACATCTTCCAGCAAGCAGTTGACTGTCTCAATCGAATCTGCTTTGTTAGTGCCAATAACACCAGTAGGCCCGCGCTTTATCCAGCCGGACACATAAAGACCGGGTAGGCTATTACTACTTTTTGGATCGACGATACGACCATTTACATTTGAAATAACGCCCCATTCATCGTTAAATGGAACACCTGGCAATGGCAAGCCACGATAACCCACCGATCGAAAAACCAAACCGACAGGAATATCCTCAAATCTATCAGTCGGTCTCGACCTGAGTGCCCCATTCTCGGTCTTATATAGCTCATTCTTCACAATGCGCATTTTCGCCACTCCACCACTATTATCTGAGATCAACTCGACAGGAGATACCAGAAAACGCATGGTCAACTTCTTTGGTTTACCCCTTGATTTATTGAGTGCCGTTCGTTGCAGTAATTCTACCTTGCGTATGACGCTCTTGTCTGATCCATTATCGAGATCAGACTGACTGAGTGCATCCAAATCCACTTCTTCCGGGAGAACACAGAAGTCTGCACCATCCAATTCACACAACTCCTTCGCTTCTGGGTTGGTAAACGCGGCTTGCGCCGGTCCGCGCCGCCCGAGCACAACGACCTCCTTTACATTGCTCCTTAAAAGGGCCTCGAGAGCATAATCAGCAATATCCGTCTGGAGCAATTCCTGCTCAGTACGACACAGGATACGGGCAACATCCACAGCTACATTACCTATGCCAATGACGGCAACGCGTTCAACACTCAGGTCAAATGAGTGCTCACTGAAATCCGGGTGGCCGTTATACCAGGCTACAAACTCCGTAGCTGAGTGGCTTCGATTCAGTTCTTCTCCGGGGATTCCCATCTTGCGATCACTCTGCGACCCGGACGAAAACAGAACACAATGATAGAGCGTACGCAAATCCTCCATAGTAATATGCTTGCCAAACTCCACATTGCCCCAAAAACGGAATTCCGGACGAGCAGCAGTACGTTCGTAAACCTTAGTCACAGACTTAATCTTCAAGTGGTCAGGAGCTACACCGAAACGAACTAATCCAAATGGAGTTGGTAGCCGATCAAACATGTCAATCTCAACAGGGTGATCGCTCTCCTTAAAAAGGTGGGCTGCGGAGAAAAATCCGGCAGGGCCGGAACCAACAATAGCTACGCGTAAAGGTTGGCTATCAATGCCAGATTTCGTCATGTCGTTCTAATCACCTCGTAAAGTTCATTGCACATACATTTGCTGAAATATCCAGTTGCCCGAGGATCATTTCACTCCCCAGTACAAGTCAGCCATTGTAACAGAAATAGCCGTAACTGACAGCAAATGCTTGCGTGGCACAAGAGATTAGTGTATCCATGTAACATTCATGCCTCGCGCATAGTTGGCATGGAACTACCTCTTATTCTGATATGTTTCAAATTCTTAAGTACATCGTTTGCAGCCTGCATCGCAAAGAACTACAAACGTGTTTGTATATGCGCCTCATTTGCCAAAACCATGAATGCTCGCGCATCCCAGCGAAATGAGCGCTCCCACCCAAGTTTTCTTCGCCATCACTACAGTCAGCACACGCACCACCACATGTTCGGCTCAGACACGAAATACCCACGTAATCGCCAAGTTACCAGCCCATTACTCCACCTCATAGAGTATCCAGCACCCCCACCACCTGATGGCCTAGCACCGCAGGAAGTTCAGCATTCAAGAGTGCCCTTCTAAGAAGTGCGCATCAGTGTGACATATACCATACGCATGAATACTCAGGCGCAGCTCCTCACTTCTGGGTTTTGGTTTCAAGAGACTCTCTAACTGGAGATGCGCATCATCAACCGAAGAATGTTTCCTCGGTACCCATGCTCTCATAAGTACAATTGCTGACCCCGATTAGAGGTAAGGGCACAACAGACACACCGCTAAGATTTTTTGCGAACGGGATTAATGCACCCTTATGAATTCAGACTTTTGAGACGATACTACAAATTTCTACTCTGAGACGTCTGAACCATTATCAGTGCTACCTAATTCTGGTTCCCCTTCCGACTGTAGCAACACCTCGCGTGTCTTGCCACCTTGACGCGGCTCACCCACTACCCCCATATCAAAAAGCTCATCCATAAGACGAGCTGCTCTCGGATAGCCAATCTTCAATTTGCGCTGAAGTAGGCTGGCGGAGGCGGTCCGTTGCCTTCTAACAACATCGACTGCCTGTAGAATTTGATCATCCTTGTCCGCTACCTCTGCCTGTTGTCGCAATGTATCATCCCACGGAGCTTCCATATCCTGATTCTGTGTCTGTGCATCATCGGCATCCGATACAGCGCGATTCGAATCTGTTGCCACGTCCTTACGCCAGTGCTCTACAATTGCATCCGCCTCAGCATCATGGGTTAACACTCCTTGAATACGGACTGGGGCCGGCGCATCCGGGCTAAGGAAGAGCATATCACCCTGACCCAACAAAGCCTCAGCTCCTGTACTATCTAGGATGACACGAGAATCGGTTGAGGATGCCACCGCGAATGAAATACGGGCCGCAAAATTTGCCTTTATTAGACCAGTAAGAATGTCGGTACTGGGCCTCTGTGTTGCCACAAGCAGATGTATTCCGGTAGCACGCGCCATTTGCGCGAGCCGAACCAAGGTTTGTTCAGTCTCGTTTTGAGCCATCATCATCAGGTCAGCGAGTTCGTCTATAACTACAACAATGCGGGGTAATTTTTCCTGTCCACGACGGCGCTGTATTTTTTGGTTATAATCATCGATATCACGCGCACCCATCTTCTCCATCTTGCGATAACGCCGGTCCATTTCTTTGGTCATCCATCGCAAAGTGCCAATAATACGATCGAGTTCAACCTCCACCCTGCCGAGCAAATGTGGTAGTCCATTAAAGCGGATTAGTTCAACCTTTTTGGGGTCAACCATTACTAATCGCAAATCTCTAGGAGCGTTGTTGAAAATTAGGCATGTAACAATCGAGGTAATACAAACGCTTTTTCCAGAACCAGTGGTGCCTGCGATCAACAAATGTGGCATAGAACCCAGATCCGCAGCCACGGGTATGCCTGACACATCCCGACCCAATGCAATTGCCAGCGGCGAATTGATATCCTGAAATTCACGCGACTCAATCACACTTCGCAAACCTACGGATGTCTTTAGCCTGTTGGGGACCTCAATCCCTACGAATGATTGCCCAGGAACCGGAGCCTCAATACGGATGCTCCGCGCAGAAAGCGCCAGTGTCAAATCACTTGCACGGTTAGATATATGCGCCACGCGCACCTTTTGACGACGCACACCACCATCTTTGCCGACCTTCTCAACAAATCCAGGTTGAACCGCAAACTGAGTCACGGCAGGACCCACCCTGAAATCAATCACTTCAGCCGGTACTCCAAATTCATGCAGCGTATCCTCGATGATTTCAGCATTGCGGTTGATGTCCGATTCTGATGGACGAAGCGGCTCACCCTCTCCCAGGAGTTCCATTGGCGGCATAACCTTAGAGCGTCGATGTGGTTTTGCAGCCTGATGGTCATCATGATCTGCTACAGTAAAACGAACCTCCCCACTACCAGACGATCTCGCCGTTTTCCCACGCGATGCCGACAGTGCTCTTGCTCGAACAGGTCTAGGACTATTAGTCCGCTGCGAATGTGCCAAATTGCGCTGCAACGAAATCATGCCAAACAGAAAGTGTTGCCATCGCAAACCAAGAGCAACCGATAACGCAGCTACACCAAGAACTACTAACATCCATCCAGTGGGATCAGTGAACAGTTCAGCAAAGAACGTTGCCACAGCCCATCCAATTTTGCCTCCACCTTTACCATCCAAGGCCTGCACAAGCATACCGCCACTTTGCCAAACTGCGTCAATTTCCATATTTCGATCATCAGCCACATGTGCAGCAAGCCTAAGATGAGCCCCACCTAGAAGGAAAAGTACCGCTATCTCAACTAAGACAACACGTACCCAAGATATCCTGTGCTTCCATCCCATACCACGTGCGACTAAGACAGATCCTACGACAAGGAATGCAAGCGGAGCAAGAGCAGCGCCCCAACCTAGCCACACTAACAGAAGGGAAGAAACAGCCGAAGTCCATGTACCTTGGGAGAAACCCAACAGTGCTAACATACCAATAAACCCGATTGCCAACAGCAACAATCCAGCCAAATCTTCACCATAGTTGCTGATACCGCGTACCGTAGCTTGTAAAGTGTCCAACAGATGTTTTTGGTACTCAACTACCCGAGGCGCAGTGGCATCCATAACTCTTCTTGACGCACGAGCACGAATCGAGCGATTTGACATACTACGCTTTGCTTTAAGTATGGGTTTCCTTCGAATATTCATTACTAGTGTCCGCAGAAAAGGATGCAATCCGCGTGCCTGATTTTCAACTGCTCAGGGATTGCTTGTTTTCGCCTGAAGCGTCCATCTGTACCTCCATTTGAGTAATATGCTTTAGCACCTCTTCAACCGCCACACGCTGTTTGCGATAAAGGTCTGCCTCAGAAACCGCGAGGCGCATAGCCACATCACGTACTTTCTGCCCCTGCAAAAACTTTAGCTCAAGAATATTGTATAGCAGCCACTCTCCGGTAAATTTACGTTGACCCTCTGGCTTAATTTGCTCTATGGCATTTCTCAACACTGCGCGAAGTGCGTTCACCGGATTCCCTTGGTTTTCGCGCGACGCCTTTTCTACAACCTTGAGGCCAAGCAGCGGACTCTGGCTCAATCTGGGACCACCCCAAAAATGCCTGAGGGCGTCCTTGACCCACTGCGCAGCGTCTGGATTTTGCTCTAAATCGCCTGCCTCTAGTGCAACGGTACCGGCATATCTGGCAGCAGCGCGCATGCGCTGCAATGCATCCACCTGTGGCAACAGTTCGTCCATGGCCCGGAATACTTGTCTCTGCAAACGCCGGTCCTCAAGAGCAGTAGCTGCACGCGACACCAAAGTTCTTAGAGTTTGAATCTCTTCATCGCCATCCTGAGGTAAATCGCGACCTGACATATAAAGTCCCAGTATACCGAGTACTTCACGTGTTTTGTTGAGATGTTCGCTACACAACGGAATAATCCAATACCCCTCCCACTCTAATCCTCGGAAGACAGAAGAGTTAGCCAAGACATCTGACGTATCCTGAGTATCCGGACGAGAGATAGCGGCCAAGGTGGCAGATTCGCTCGGCGGCTGCCTCGAGCCAACCTGAACCTCTATGCGTGCTCCCGAATTTCCCACCACCGCAACAAATCCACTGGAGATGTGCAACACATCACAAGCCGCTGCTAGAACAGACTCCAAAAACTGCTCGACATCTCCCTTTGTCAACAAACGCTCACCCAGAAGTCGCAAACGATGCACATCATCCTGGTCAGATACTCCGCCATAGAAAAACAGGCGTTCGAGAGGAATACGCACCACCGTGATTGCATATTGAGACAAAAGAACGACGCCAACCACTGCCACGGGGACCCACAGAACCAAATCAAGCCCAATTATACGATCAAGCCAGCGCACAAAAACATACGCACCCACCGAGAGCGAAGCAACCATGGGCCCTCGGAGTATCCATTGAAAAATTCGTCCCTTCACCACTCGGTCAGGTTGGGGAGCACCAAAAAAAGCCACGCTGTATGTCATAACAATGAGCGCCACATTCACAGATAGGTTGGCACCCAGAGACACTACCCAAAACGGCAACGGATTGCTCTGCGCAACAGCACCGCCTGCAGGCATAAGAAATGGGAAAACTCCTAGAGGAACTGCCAGAGAAGAAATCAGCAGATAGCCCATCCGCCGACTGGTGGCACGAGTAAGACACCGAAGAAACGCACGGTAAACATTGATAATCGCAAGCAGGCTTACAAACGTGAAGGCGAGCGCAAACGGAATGAACAACCCTCCAGGCTGTAACCACTGGAACCTCTCGCCCACAAATATATTGCCCACCACTCGCCCAGAGAATACTACCAGTCCAATTGCAGTCACTCCACCTAGATAAGCCAACAATACTATGGTACGTCGGCGTCCACGCGATGGTTTCCCCGTCTTGGCAAGCAGCGCATCCGAGAGATGCAAGTAAGCCGCCGGCACCATGCTGATGCCCAACCATTGAAATCGCAACCAGGACTCCATAGCCATGACTTCTCCAGCGACAGATGCACCCACGTCGCCTAAATAAGTTACAGCCACGCAAGCCAGCAATAAGTTCAGAGCCTGCGCCACACGATCTTTCAAATTGAATGTGAATGTGTATAACAGCAGGGATACAGCGGTAATAACCACTGCCACCACTACAAATTGGTTGAAAACTACAAGTGCCCCAGCAAATTTGTCCACGGTCTTAATTCAGAGGAATCACACTCATTAAAACATTGTTTTTATTATGAGGGGATTAATTCGCAGCATAACCATCTGATCAGCTTAATTGCATGCCGAAGAAAAGCGCGATGTCCTGACTAGTATAATAACGATCGTTGTATCCACAATAGGCAAAACCATTGCGCTGGCAGAAACATATAGCAGGGAAATTTTTCGATTGCGTTTCGATTATCAGTCTCCTGATGCCCACACCAACAGACCATTCTCTTGCAGCTCCTAGCAACACAGTGCCGACACCTGTGCGCCGAGCAAGTCTATCCACAGCAAAATCAGCGATAACACCCACCTGCGGAGTGGTCAAGTGCGTAAGTGTAAGGTAACCTAATAACCTACCTGCCACCTCAGCCACAATCACCAGCGCACGTTGCTTCCAGTCCACAGCCAACAAATTAATATCATACGGCGGCGAAATCTTAATCGAGCGTGGGAGTCGTGTCCGCTGAAAAGTAACTTGTGTATGCGAATCTTCTTGCCGAAGATCCATCTGCCACACGTAGTCCGTGGTAGTAGTACGATCAATCTCAAGAATGCGCTTTATATCAGCGGCAATCACCGGGCGGACAACTATACCTGATTCGGACTCAGTGCTCATGCCAAGATTTTACCATGCCAGCACATGCTCATTATGTCAATACTATTGCACACCACCGATAGAAACAGGTATTACGCATGGCTCCTCAAAATCTCCATCCGCCTTATACACAACTAGACGAAATGCATGATCCCCAAGATGATGTTGAGTGGAATCCCAAGCACCCAACACTCCAGAAGTTACTGGTTCATTATTTGTATATACATTGAGCCAATTATCACCCAAAGTGGAAATTTCTAGCACATAGAAGGCAAAATCAGGTATGTCAACAGTACCTTGCACCTCCACCTTTCCCGATAGCACAGCACCAGGCAACGGGCTAACAATGACGGCAAGTGGATTGTCGCAGCCTATACCCGCCGCAGGAACCCGTGTATTTTGCGGCAGTGAAGCCGCAGTGCCAGAGAGTATGGGTATAGTCTGACCAGGAAGTACCAACACTTCCGGTGACGCTGTGGGCATGAGAGGAGTCGACATCGGGACCGCACTATCTGACTGAGGAAATAAAAGTGGGTTTACGCTGGGAATGATGTTATGAGTTATCAGATACACTAGACCACACACCGAGGCCAGAACCACTAGCACCGATAGCGAGACCGCACGCCGACGGCGTGCGGTCTCGCGTTCGAGGATGTACGCTGACTTGCGTAGTGCCTGGTGCGACTGCAAGAAACGACGCAAATGCCAGAGAGATAACAGGCCCACCACAATATATATCCAGCGCTCGTTGACCTGAATAAACGTCGCGAATTGCACCATTTCTCATCTGCGAATCATACGCAGAACCTCCCGAATTAGGGAGAGCAACTTTGGCGCAATCTCAGCGCCTGCTAAGAGTACTTCTTCGTGGTTAGTAGGCGTATTACCATCTAGATTTGCCTTGTTACTAATGCCTGAAAAGCCCAGCACCCTGGTACCGCCATGACGCGCCACGATAGCTTCCGGAACCGTGGACATCCCGACCGCGTCAGCACCGATCGTCTGTAAGAAACGTAGGTCGGCTGGCGTCTCAAAATTCGGGCCCGCCAGACAGACGTACACACCCTCTTGGAGACCCAAACCCAATTTCGCGCCAGCCTGAATCGCTACGGAACGCAATTGCCGGTCGTAGCAATCCATCATATCTGGGAAGCGAGGCCCCAACGAGTCGACGTTGGTCCCACGAAGAGGGCTTAATCCTCCCATGCCAATTAGATTAACATGGTCTGTAATCAACATTAAATCCCCAGGGACAAAACTCGGATTCACGCCACCTGCAGCATTAGTAATAAACAATGTCTCCACACCCAATAATTGCATCACCCGTACCGGCAGGCATACGTGGTCCATAGCATAGCCTTCGTAATAATGCGCGCGCCCTTGCATCACTACCAGAGTGTGGCCTTCCAGTTTACCTATAACAAGACGTCCAGAATGCCCATCCACAGTAGAAACCGGCCAGTGCGGTAGTTCAGCATAGGGTAGATTGTCAGCTTCCTGAACCTCTTCTGCCAGCGCACCCAATCCGCTACCCAGAATAATGCCAATTCTTGGAGAATATGGCGTCTGCCCACGGATTACGTCTACTGTTTCCTGAAATTGCTCTAGTGTGAAATTACCGATCATTCAACTACCTCCAATGATTATAATCCATCCTAATCAATGCCGACTAAGATTGTATCTGATTTACAAAAACATGCTGACAACAAACTTGTCGAGGATGTCTCAATCGATCTTCGGCAAAGCACCAATATCCAGAAAGTCCATGTTACAATTTCACCAACTCATGGCAGAGAAAATACTCCAATGTACCCCCAATTTCTCCGAAGGACGTCGTCTGCAAGTGGTCGACGAGATTGTAGAAGCCATCAGTGGCATTCCCCAGGCCATGCTACTTGACCGTAGCAGTAGCGCGGACCACAATCGCTCAGTGTTGACCTTTGCTGGCCCCCCAGATGCAGTAATAGCGGCAGCCTTCGCGGCTACACGCAGAGCCTCACAACTTATTGATCTGACCAAACACCAAGGCGAACACCCCCGAATTGGTGCAACCGATGTCATCCCGTTTACACCTCTTGTAGGGACGACAATGGAAGATTGCATACATGTAGCACGCACCACGGCCAACCGAGTAGGCACTGAACTTCGTATACCAGTTTACCTATACGAGAAAGCAGCCACTCAACCGCACCGCAAGAACTTAGCATCCATACGCCGTAGCGAATATGAGGGTATTTGCGAAAGCATCGCCAGCGACCCCAAACGCGCTCCTGATTTTGGTCCACGAGATATCGGCACTGCCGGGGCCACAGCAATAGGTGCACGTAACCCACTGATAGCCTTCAACGTTTATCTAACCACTAGTGACATAGAAATCGCCAGAAAGATTGCCAGAAAGATACGCTATTCCTCGGGAGGCATGCCCAATGTAAAAGCACTGGGAATGCTCGTAGAGGAACGTGCACAGGTTTCCATGAATCTAACTGATTACACTCGGACCCCAGTACACCAAGTAGTTCAAAAAATCCTACTCGAAGCCGCAGGTCACGGGGTTTCCATTCACCATTCGGAAGTAGTAGGTCTACTTCCAAAGGCCGCCTTGGTAGACTCATCTCAATGGCATCTAAAACCGGATGAAGCGATGAATCGGATTCTCGAAACCAGACTGTCCTCAGCTTCAACACGAAACAGGGCGATGGGTTAGCCGCTGGAAGCGACGCTATTTAGCATTGCAATTCACTTAACGTCAAGAAAACACAACCTCTCAACTAAACATAGTTTCATCTATTACTATAATGACCACGTAAAGCTTGTTAAGGCAGAAAGCGAGCAATGTAAAACACAAGACCGTTCGTAAAAACAAGTCCTATAGTTTGTACAGCCTAGGTCAATAATTCTCATATGGGCGGAAAACTTCTCACAGTCAGTACCAGGTGAAATCTCGCTAGATAGCCAGATGGGCACGTCGTGATTCGTTTGTCATAGACGGTGCTCACTCTCCAATTCGAGAAAGAACATATCGAGCGATTTGAACCCCTACAAACTCATGGCCCAGTGCGGAAAAATGACCCCCGCTATGTCGGTTGACCATTTCAGATGACCACTCAGTATCATGAATATTAATGAAAGTGCAGTCTGTGAAGGTAGAATCAAAAGCAAAGACTTGGGGACAGACACCATCCAGTTCATTGTCCAAGAAATTCCGATTTGCTGAAACCACAAAAACCGGAATCGATTTGGCAGCTGCAACAGAAACAATATATTCTATGTCAGCCACAAGTTCATCAAGGGGAATGGAGCAATCTTCGATGGCACATGAATAGTGTTCATCAAGCGACCTGTCATTCCCATGATTATCTGCTGTGATTGCCTTCCTAACACTTCCGAGAAAACCCGTCCTACTTAACATCCAATAAGCATAGCTATTGTTCCTTAACCAAAACTTTGCCCTCGAAATTGGCTGCATATCCTCAGCACCTAGAACGGTTGAGGGCACCATCCCCATAACTTCCTCCTCTGACCTTGCACTCAAAGCTTCAAATCTCACATTGTCGGCAGGATCATTAGAGAACAACATAATTACAATTGCCACTACCTTAGTAGTATTACCAAGAACAATAGACTCGGTCAAGCGCCGATACTGCCACGTTCCATAACCGTTTACACCAGTATTCACAACAGAAAGTACAAGATTTGACTCCCTGTTAACATGCTCACCCAAAACACAAGGCCACGACTCGTTATCGTCTACACCCCACCCCATAGTATATGAATCACCCATAGCAACAATGAGCCCATCTGAAGCAATGGATTCGGCATCAGCACAGATGCGATGCCCCTGTTTGTCAGTAGTTATTTTCATCTGAAAATCAGGGGCCACATAAACTTCTTCAAGGGAAGGACGCAGTTTATAAAGCAGGTTTTCATCATATACATATAGGGGCGGCCGAGGGTAAAACACACTCCCAAGAAACACTCTGGTACCAACTTCAAGGGCGATTGCAACCGCCAAGCCCGTAATCGCAACAAGGGACAAGACAGGACCGAGATTTATTGACAACCTTAATCCACGCACCTATCAGCTCACTCCGTTGAAGAAGCACCTTCTTCTAGTCTCATTTTGCTTATATCAGCCCCCTGTCACGCACCGTATACGACGTACACTAAAAGAATAGCGGCTCGAATACCCATTTTCCTTTGTTCAAACAACTTGCACATTAAGGTTTTGTGCGCAACATCTAACGAAAGTTACACCAAGATATCAGCCTAATTGCCTACAGACTGTTACCGATAATACTATCATACCGCACACAGAGAGTATGGTCAGTCTTCCTACTCATTCAGTGTGAGACCAATAGTTTGCAACCCGTAAAACAACAAGCTTGTTACTCTCACCCATAACCAAATAGACAAATGTAAACCTACGGGACAAGAACGCATCCGACTCGTCTATAGTACTATCTAAGCTAATCCATGGTACATCATTTGCAACCTTCCATAGTGACACCGTGATAATAAATCTCAACCAGATCTCAACAATACATGGCTAGCACCCTTACTACGTTGGGAGCATGATATACTTGGAAACTCCCAGCCAGATTTAATGGCCACCGGGTAAGAACAAATGTCCTTTTCCAGAAGACCAAATGGTATACACAATCCTCAGGAAAACTCCTCTGGACTCCCAAACTGGGCTGTAGTTGCGCTACTAGCTCTTTTTGTAGGTGCCGCTGCATTCGCTAGCTACATGGTATATGCAACCGTAAGAGAATGGGTTGCAACAGGTGGGACAACGAACAACGAAGCAACAATTAACAGAGAGACCAAAGAACTTGCTCCGACACCGCCAACCGAGAAAACCACTGAAGAAGAGCAAGAAATTGCTGCAACTCCAGTTGCAGAAACTGTAGGAACACCTGTTCCAACTTACACTGGATTACGAACCACGGTGCTCTTGATGGGTATTGATCAACGAACTGGCATGGAAGACGAACGAGCATTCCGAACTGATACCATGATGTTGGTCACGGTAGACAAAGTCAGCAATACTGCCGGAATGTTGTCAATTCCACGCGACCTCTGGGTAACAATCCCAGGTTTTGAAGGCAGAGACAGAATCAACACAGCTAATTTCAAAGGAGACGCGTTTAGGCTGCCCGGTGGCGGTCCTGCCCTAGCTATGGATACAGTAGCCGCCAATCTCGGCATCAGCGTAGACCATTATGTGAGAATCAATTTCACAGCCTTTGAAACTCTCATAGACGAGATTGGCGGCATAACCATTAACGTGCCTCAGGCAATAGAGGATCCTAAATATCCTGATTGCTGCGATGGCTACGAACCATTCTATATTTCTGCTGGTACACAACAAATCGATGGTAGTACTGCTTTGAAATACGCACGTACTCGTGCTACGTATGGAGCTGATTTTGATCGGGCAGCACGGCAGCAGCAAGTACTTCTTGCTGTGCGCGAAAAAGTACTGAGCGTGGAGATGCTGCCAACTCTGATTGCTCGCGCGCCAAAATTGTATTCTGCTCTTTCCGGCACCTTTGACACCGACCTAAACCTAGAGGAAATAGTTAGTCTTATTTCCATGGCACAGAAAATAGAAGGTGAAGAGATTCAAGCAGACATAATTGATGCAGACTACATCATGAACGAGTTCACCACTGCAGATGGAGCACAGGTGGTTTTACTAGACGCACGAGCATTTCGTCCGCTACGCGAGAAAATGTTTTACCACCCTGCCCCGCACTCCCAATCGAACATAAACCCGGAAGCTCTAGCAATTGAGGAAGCCGCCACTATCGAAGTGCAAAACGGTTCTACCCGCACTGGAATAGCCCAAGCAACTGCCGATATGCTCCGCGACAATGGTTTTAACGTGGTCAGTATTGGAAACGCTGACCAGTTCAATCACAGGGCCACTATCATTTATGATTACGCAGGCCATTACTTCACAACCCGCTGGCTGGCCGAACATTTCA
>JAKUPR010000017.1:24883-29381 GCA_022450585.1 Anaerolineales bacterium
GAACCGGAACGCATCATAGACATTGTTGACCCAAATAGCCCGGTGGATGTGCGCATCATCATTGGAGCGGATTTCTCACTCCCCTGATTACCGTAGTTGTAGGTTTTAGATGCATCAGATGTCAAGCAGAAAAATCAATCGCTTTCCATTGCCAATAAGAGACCTATACATGCCCGCTTGACAATTTGATATACAGTTTCAAACCCAGCTACATCTCCAAAATAAGGGTCAGGGATATCCGCACTAGAACTAGGCAATGGATCGAAATCGCGCAGTAGTTGAATGCGTCCTAATCTTGATTCATTCTGTGTCATGCTGTGTAAATCTTCACGGTTTGCACGATCCATGGCAAGAAGCAAGTCGAATCTATCAAAATCCTGCATTCTGATTTGCTGAGCCCTACCCATTAACTTGATGCCGTGCCGACGCGCCGTAGCAACCATACGGTGATCGGGGGGGTTACCAACATTCCAGTTGCTAGTTCCTGCAGAAGAGACCCTATATCGATCCCGGAGACCACATTGCTCGATTAGATACTGGAAAACACCCTCTGCAAGTGGGCTTCGGCAGATATTTCCCAAACATACGAACAGAATGGCTTTGTGTCCACCGTCATCTACCTTAACGTATCTCGAATTCGCCATCAGTATAGTGCGAAGGTCTGCAAGTATAGCAGATTGAACGCAAACACTCACACCGTAATTGTAGATGCAACACGATTATTCTAGGGCGCATGCTATAATCGCTTCCCCTAGGCATTCACACATATAGGTGAGCATAATTTGAGATTCCTAATAACCGGCGGAGCAGGCTTTCTAGGTAGTGCTCTAGCAAATAGACTAGCATCATCCGGACACGAGGTGCGGGTAATTGACGATCTTTCAGCAGGCGACTCCGAGAATTTAGACGAGAAAGTTCTCTTTACTCGTGGAGACGTCAACGACCGACCCAAATTGTGGACACTGTTACAGGATGTGGAATGCGTCTATCATCTTGCGGCCCGCGTCTCTGTACCACAATCTGTGCTCTATCCGCGCGAATATAACGCAGTCAACGTAGGGGGTACAGTCAGTGTAATGGAGGCAATGCGCGATGCTGGAGTCAAGCGCGTAGTACTAGCATCCTCCGGTGCAGTTTACGGAGCACAAGAGGTACAACCATTGCGCGAGACTATTGTACCTAATCCCGATTCACCATACGCAGTGAGTAAACTGTCCGCGGAATATTACGTACGTACTATCGGCAGCCTTTGGGGTTTAGAAACAGTCGCGCTGCGCGTGTTCAATGCCTATGGCCCTGGACAACCATTGCCAGCCTCACATCCCCCAGTGATATCCCGCTTCTTAAGGAGCGCTGCTAGTCAAGGATCGCTAGTTGTGCATGGTAATGGAACACAGACACGTGATTACGTTTTCATCTCAGACGTAATTGATGCTCTCACTGCGGCGGCAACTGCACGCACAGTCAGCCAACGGGTGATTAATATCGGTAGCGGAATAGCGGTCAGCCTAAATGAGTTAGTTAAAACTGTGAGCAACGTTGTGGGAACTGAGCTAGAGCCCCTCTATAACAATAAAGAAAGGGGCGGGGTAATGCAAATGTGCGCTGACCTGACGTTGGCGAACAAGAAACTGGGTTACCGCGCCCGCGTCTCATTGCCAGATGGCCTAAGTCGCACCATTGCATCAGACGCACGTTTCCAATCGTGAGCAGCAGAGTTTCACCGTTGTCACGGCAATTTTTCTCCCGACCAACATTGACAGTGGCACGAGAAATTATTGGCAAGCGGCTAATTAAGCTGGATCCGGACGGCACCAAATTATGTGGGGTAATCCTAGAAGTCGAAGCCTACATAGGCGAAAGTGATCTTGCTTGTCACGCTCGAGCCGGGATTACATCCCGCACAAAGCCACTCTATGGGCCACCTGGCACCACATATGTATATTTTACCTATGGAATGCACTGGATGTTAAACTTTGTGACCGAGCGGGAAGGATTCCCTGCCGCCATACTTTTGCGTGCGCTGTGCCCCACTGAAGGAGCATCAATCATGCAAAAGCGACGCAGACAGGGATTTGCTGAATTAACTAACGGACCAGCTAAGATAACCCAAGCTCTAGGTATTGACGAATCGTGGAACGCATATGACGTATGTGCCCCAAACGCACGCATGTTTATCGCAGATGACCATGCAAACTTAGAAATAACACCCTGTGCCAGACCACGTGTCGGACTGGGAAACACGCCTGAACCATGGCGTTCACTGTCATGGAATTTAGTGCACAACAAATGACCAAGGAGGCAAACACACAATGGGCATCTTAGAGGGCAAGAAAGCATTGATATTCGGAGTTGCTAACAGTCGTTCAATCGCATGGGGTATTGCCCAAGCATTGCACCGGGAAGGAGCCCAATTGGCTTTCAGCTATGCCGTCCCAGCGCTCCTGCGACGGATTGAGCCACTTGCAGAAAAATTGGGTTCAACCTTTGTGGAGCAATGCGACCTTTCCCAAGACGACGAAATAGACAGGTTGTTTAATAAGGTCAGCGTAGACATTGGTAACATCGACATCCTCATTCACTCTGTAGCATTTGCTAACCGCGACGAGCTTTCCGGGCCTTATTATGCAACTAGCCGTGATGGATTTCGAGTGGCGCTAGATGTCAGCTGCTACTCCTTCACATCAGTAGTACGCAGCGCCCTACCCGTATTTAACCCGGGTAGCAGCTGCCTGGCAATGACATACTATGGAGCTGAAAAAGCGGTGCAGCATTACAACGTAATGGGAGTGGCAAAAGCCGCACTTGAGGCATCTATTCGTTACCTGGCGGCAGACCTTGGACCGCTATCACACCGAGTTAATGCAATCTCAGCTGGCCCCATCAGAACACTCGCGGCGGCTGGTGTTTCAGGTTTTAAAGCTATGCATAGTAAGTTCACCGACCTGGCTCCGCTACGACGTAACGTCACTATTGAAGACGTTGGTAACGCTGCCATTTATCTTTGCTCACATCTTTCTCAGGGCGTAACTGGCGAGATACACTATGTGGATTCGGGATTCAACACTGTCGGCCTTTCCACTCCTTCGAGAGAATAAAATAAGCACCATGACTATGGTTTAGCACAACCGCCTGGTCCAAACATCGCGAACCTGAGCCAGAACTTGACCTGAATTAAGGGAAGAGATACGGGAAAATGACAAGACTGACGGCTGATGTCGTAATATGCGGTGCTGGCATTGCCGGTGTTTCTGCAGCTTACCACTTGTCCGTGAAAAAGGGGGTGACAAACATCCTGATTGTCGACGATCGACCTCCCCTAACCCTCACCAGTGACAAATCCACAGAATGCTACAGAAACTGGTGGCCCGGTCCTAGCGATGTGATGGTACGTTTCATGAACCGAAGCATCGATCTATTGGAGGGAATGGCACACGAGACCGATAATATTCTCAATCTCAATCAACGTGGATACCTCTTCCTAACCGCTAACACCTCGGGCACCCAGAACCTTAGGGATAATGCCACCCTCATTTCAAGGTTGGGGGCTGGCCCATTGCGCGTGCATGACAACCTTACAAATATGCAAGATTACATCCGATCGCCTGCGCAAGGTTTTGAGGACCATCCATCAGGAGCTGACCTGATGCTCGACCGGGAACTAATCATTTCTCAATATCCCTTCATCACAGATGATGTAGTAGCAGCACTCCACGCACGCCGCTGCGGCTGGTTTAGCGCACAACAGATGGGTATGTTCATGCTGGAACAAGCCGTAGCTCACGGCGCACGGATGCTCAACGCCAAGGTGACCGGCGCAACACTACACGGCGGGCAAGTGAGAGATATTCGCATTCAGAGCTCCAAGGGAGAAGATTTGGTTAGCACAGACACGTTAGTAATTGCTGCCGGACCGCACATAAAGGAAGTAGCCGCCATATTGGGTGTTGACCTGCCCGTAGTCCACGAGTTACATGCCAAGATTACATTCAAAGACTATCTTCATGTAGTGCCACGTGACGCACCCATGATGATCTGGAATGACCCAATAGAGTTAAATTGGTCTCCTGATGAACGAGATGAGTTATCGGCCAGCGCGGATTCCCAGTGGCTGCTGCAAGAACTCCCGGGAGGGGTTCACTTTCGACCTGAGGGTGGTGAAGATAGTAGAGCCTTGTTGATGTTGTGGACATACGATATGGACCCAGTGGATCCCATCTGGCCACCAAAATTTGACCCAATTTATGCAGAGGTGGTACTCCGCGGTCTAACGCGCATGATTCCCGGGTTGGGAGATTATATCGGCCGAACAACGCGCCCTACTATAGACGGAGGATATTACTGCAAGACTCCCGAGAACAGGCCGCTAATTGGACCTCTTCCAATTGAAGGAACATTCATCATTGGCGCTCTATCAGGATTCGGGCAGATGGCATCTCAAGCAGCAGCCGAACTGCTCTCAGAGCATGTCACTGGTACCACGCTTCCAGATTATAGC
>JAKUPR010000018.1:0-12406 GCA_022450585.1 Anaerolineales bacterium
TCACGTTGTGTCGTGTCATCTGGCAGACGAAATTGAACTAAAACTGGTGAGTTAATGGCATGACCACAGAAGTTTATTGCCTGATAAATATTTCTTTTAAGACAGTGATGAAATCCAGCTGCACGGTCGGGGTTAGGGTACGAATTGCGCATAGGCGATCAGAAAATGACAGATATAGGCCTGTGATTTTAAGGGACTGAAAGAATGGCGAGAATTATCGTTAGGCGCTTCTTGATACTAATTCCTATGATGGTTGTGTTGTCTGTCATATCATTTGTCATCATACAACTTCCTCCGGGCGACTTCTTGACGAAATACGTACAGGAAATGGAAGCGTCTGGAATGCAGGTGGATCAGGCTGTAATAGATAGTTTCAGTCGGCTGTATGGGCTGGATAAGCCGGTTTACGTGCAGTATTTTGTGTGGATGAAAAATTTCATCATGCATGGGCAGCTAGGGCGGTCAATGGCATGGAATAAGCCTGTAACTGACATACTCATTGAACGTGTCCCGATGACAATGATGATATCGGTCCTGTCCCTAATTATCGTGTGGATTGTTGCAATACCTATAGGTATATATTCAGCTACACACACATACTCATTACAGGATTATGTCTTTACTTTTTTCGGGTTTATTGGGTTGGCGCTGCCGAATTTCTTGTTCGCGGTAGTGCTATTGTGGCTCGTGTACTCTAGAACCGGATACGCTATTACGGGGCTGTTCTCGTATGAGTATTTGGAAGTGGGATGGTCATGGGATCGATTTGTGGATATGCTGAAACATATATGGCTACCGCTGGTAGTTCTGGCGACTGCAGGCACGGCGGGCCTGATCAGGGTCATGCGTGGTAACCTTATTGAGGAACTGAATCAGAAATATGTAGTCACAGCGCGTGCTAAGGGAGTTCCGGAGACACGCTTACTGTGGAAATATCCGATAAGAGTCGCGTTTAACCCAATTGTGAGTACTATTGGATGGATGTTGCCGGCTCTGGTCTCTGGAGAAGTCATCGTGTCAATAGTACTGAATATTCCGACTATGGGGCCAATTATCCTAAATGCGGTCATGGGTCAAGATATGTATCTCGCAGGGTCAAGTATCATGATTCTCAGCGCCCTGAGTGTATTTGGGACGTTAATCTCTGACTTAGCTCTTCTGTGGCTAGATCCACGCATACGGTTTGACTAAGTGCTCTGAGGAATTCTTGGCTAATGAGTGATAATTGGATCTGAGGGACGTAGGCTATGAGCATTGAAGTAAAACAAGCGGTAACGGATACGAGCAATACGACTAAAGAACTGTATAGTTCTGTAGCGCAGCTAGCTTGGAGGAAGTTCAAGGCGCACCGACTAGCCCGCATAGGCGCGACAGTGCTCGCTGCACTATATTTGATCGCTATATTCTCGGATTTTATTGCACCATATCCGGTGGCCTATCGGCACAAAGGTTTTAGAGATACCCCACCTACTAAAATACACATTAAGAGTGAAATAACCGGTGAATATCGAAGGCCATTTATCTATGCTTATACACGTACCAAGGATCCAGTTAGCTTGAGACCCCTATATAACGAGAACAAAGAGAAAGAATACACAATCCGGTTCTTTTGTGCGGGACCAGAGACTAAGTTTTGGGGCATTTTCCGTATGCAGACACGGCTTTTCTGTGTTGATGAAAATGTGCCTATCTTCCTGTTCGGTACCGAAAGCGTGAGCCGCGACGTGTTTTCGCGTAGCATGGTTGGGTCACGGATATCCCTCTTTATAGGTTTAGGTGGGGTGGCTATCAGCTTTGTGCTCGGTGGCATCATCGGTGGCATTTCAGGATATATCGGTGGTCTTCTTGATGAAGGTATTCAGAGGACGATTGACCTGCTAATGGGTATTCCAACGCTTCCCATTTGGATCGGGTTGTCAGCTGCGGTCCCGGACAATTGGTCAGTTGGCAAGACCTATTTTGCCATCACGATTGTACTTTCTGTTGTGGGTTGGACTGGGCTTGCTAGGGAAGTGCGGGGTAAGCTCTTGGCGCTGCGAGAGATGGATTTTGTCACCGCTGCTCGTGTTTCGGGTTCTAGCACGTACCAAATCATCGTAGGGCACTTACTGCCGAATTTTTCGAGTCACCTTATTGTGAGCATAACTTTGGCCATACCTGCTATGATACTTGGTGAGACAGCACTAAGTTTTATTGGCTTGGGAATGAAGGATCCGGGAGTGAGTTGGGGTGTCCTATTGCAGGAGTGCTTGGGATTCACACCGTTAATTTACGCGCCGTGGAAGCTAATTCCATCGATTTTCGTAGTTATTACTGTTCTGATGTTTAATTTTCTAGGCGATGGTTTACGTGATGCAACGGATCCGTATTCACTCTAAAACGCGGATATTGTACCTTTAGAGTTTGTCTAGTGATTCATTAGTGACGGAACACATCTTAAGCGACCGGTATACCTTTTGCCGGCAATGCTCAGTACCAGTTATGCCCCGTTATAATGTTCTATGCATCAATCATATACTTTGAAGTCAATACCAAGAAGTTCTGCCACCGTGCACAATTCATCTGTCCAGTCACCGTAAACTCCATGTACGTGGTTGCAGGGATATGATGATAGCAACTTATCAGGACTGACCTTCAGTTTCGAGAATGCGACTGGCCATTCGGGTGTAACGGTAGCTGATTTGGCTAGCGCCGTCTTGAGCGGAAATTCAACAAATTCACCCGGTACAATCGCCATCCAGTATTGACCATCTTTTCTTGCGAGCCTAGCGAGGGTAACTTGACCGGGCGCCGCAAAGTGGTGTACCGATGCGCCTCCGGCCGGGTAGTACGATACTTCAGGGTAGAAAGTGACATTGCGCAGATTCACCTCAGGGTCATATGACTTGCCTGCGAAATACGTGGTGTGCGTACCTGAATTGGAGAAATACCAGATGTCATCTTCAGAGTCATAATGTCTGACATCGGCAAAGAGCACAGGTTCACCAGTGATGTGTTTCATGATTTGCATGGTAAGGGCTCCGTCCATGTCGGCTTCCGTTGCGGCAACAATTGGTTCGCGGGCACCCTCCCAATCGTATGGGTCGTTCAGAAATGCCTCTGCAATGTCGAGGGTTACAAACCAATCTGTTAAGTCACCATGAGCTTTGGTGCCCACGAAGTCTAGCCCATTCTCTTCTATTATGTCTCGAAAGGCATGATAGGATCTAATCTGTAATCTAAGTTTGTCTCTTGTGAGTTTGTTGTCGTCATATTTTATGTCCCCCACATATTTCTCCAACCACTGCAAAGCATCTTCTACTCGAGTGTCGTTGACCTTTTCAGAGTAGCGAACAATGTCATATTGCTCGAAATGTTCCACGTTAATACCAAATGTCTTTAGCCATTGGTCCTGGTTCGATACAGCTGTATACATACCCATGGCACGTCCACCAAATAATCCGAATGTTTGACCATCGAGACGTGAAATACTGGTTGCTGACCTGGTGTATGAGACAATCTTTTTGAAAACTGTGTCATCTTCAATGTCGCCCCATATGCGGATATATCGTTCACCGATTTGATCCATTAGGCCGGCAGCTGCCAGCATTGCTACCATCCCGGGTTCCGAGGGATGTAAATTACTAAACAAGATATACGGGCCAGGAGCAAACCGACTAGCTATTCCCGTCAAATGTGGATATGCCCATATAGCATAGTTGAATATAGTTAGCTCGACGCCAGCTTGAGATAACCTGCGAGCCTCTTTTTGCGCTATCTCCGCCGTCCAAACTATCTCCTCAGCTTGTACTACATCGAAATCCGCTTTTGATTCAAGGGTGGATGCTAAGCGACTTTGGTAACGTAGATTGGTTTCTAGTAAGTCTTCGTGTACATATTTACGACCATCCGAAAAAGTCATTAATCCTACTTTGCGTTTCATCTGTCGCCTCCAATCATCTCTGTAGTTTAGCATAGGCCGGGGGTTCTGATTGTATGTGCTTTGGTTGAATTTGCTTTTATTCGGACGCGTAGAGCTGTAAATTGGCGGCAACTGCATATGGTGTTCAAATCAATAGCTTGGTGCTATGTGTGTATGAAAAAGTCCTAAAAAAATGGCTCGTCTGCCCTTGTTCGCTCTTTCTGATGAGGTTAAAATTGTAATAGTCATTATTTATGATAATCAGACAAATACAGGAGATGTAACATGGAAAATGTGTTGGAACGAATTGGGAGCATGGGCATTATACCGGTGGTAGCTATCGATGATATCGCACATTGCTCCGAATTGGGATATGCCTTGATTGAAGGGGGTTTGCCTTGTGTCGAAGTTACCTTTCGGACTGCTCTTGCGGCGGATGCGATCGAAGCTCTAAGTACAGCTCACCCCAGCTTGCTTGTAGGCGCTGGTACTGTTCTGACGGTGTCACAGGCGCAAACAGCGATAGATGCTGGAGCGAGTTTTGTCATGGCCCCGGGTTTTGACCATGATGTGGTGGACTGGTGTCTAGACAAACAAGTTCCAATATTCCCAGGTGTGATGACACCTACCGATATTAATGGAGCGCGAAACAAGGGTGTGAAGGTCGTGAAATTCTTTCCTGCAGAGGCATCTGGTGGAGTCAAGACCCTTAAGGCAGTTAGCGGTCCGTATGCTGATATGCAGTTTGTTCCTACTGGGGGTGTCAATCCAAACAATTTATCCGACTACCTTACTCTACCTTTTGTATTAGCGTGTGGTGGTACTTGGATTTTGAAGAAAACTAAGATCGTCAACTCGGATTTTGATGCGATTACCGAGACCGTTAGGGAAGCAGTGCAAATCGTGATGCAAACACGGTCAGGGTAGGGTAAAAACGTTAAACTTGTGACATAAAGTATCCCTTACATTTGTCATCTTTAAGGCGTTGTTGTGCGCTCAAGCAAAATCTGTTTCTCATATAGTTGTGAGATCGTTAATACATTTGGGGTACGGGCATAGGTAATATTCTTCCGAGTACTGATTGGTTTATGTTCGTGCAGAAATATGGTGGATACTGATTTAGATGAAACTAAAGTGGCTTTGGCTGATGTGCGGAAATCATTTTAGGGGGCTCAGTTTGGTGGTACTACGTGCATTCATTGTCTAACGATTGGGAAAACCCTCATATTGTCGGTATAAACAAATTGCAGGGCCGTGCTACGGGCGTCCCCTACGCCGATGTGGAGACCGCCCTGAAGAGGGATCCTACTTCTTCTCCATGGGTACGTGACCTAAATGGCGAATGGGTGTTTAAGTTGGTTGCAAATCCCACGGAAAGCCCGCACGAGTTCTGGAGACCCGACTATAACACCAACGGATGGGGTGTAATACCGGTTCCGAGTAATTGGAACATGCAGGGTCATGACAAGTCAATTTATACCAACGTCCAAATGCCTATTCCAAATACCCCGCCTTGTGTACCCAAAGATGACAATCCTACAGGTCTCTACCGTAAGAAATTTGATATGCCCGTCGATTGGGATGGCCGCACAATTATCATAAGTTTTGGTGGTGTTGACTCAGCGTTTTACCTGTGGGTTAACGGGCAGGAGGTTGGGTATAGTCAGGGTTCTCGTTTGCCAGCGGAGTTCGACATTACTGATTGTGTGGAACCTGGCGAAAACTTGATCGCTGCTCAAGTAATCCGCTGGTCGGATGGCAGCTTCTTGGAGGACCAAGATCACTGGAGAATGGCGGGGATTTACCGTGATGTGATGGTCTTTGCTCTACCCAGCACATACATTTGGGATGTGTTTGCGAAACCAAAATTGGATTCCGAATACAGGGATGCCGAACTGACAGTGACCGCCAAGATTCATGGCGAGATGGAACGCGCGGCTGGTTTCCAAGTCGAGGTGCAACTTTACGATGAAAAAATGGAGCCGGTCTTTAGTGAAACTGTCAGTGCGAAAGTAGTTGCGGATCCCAATGAGTTGCTGAAAGCCACGATTAGACAGGAGGTGGCGGCTCCCGAAAAATGGAATCATGAAAAACCATATCTTTACATTTTAGTTTTGGCCTTGAAAAATCATGATGGCATGGCCTTGCAATACTTTTCGCATCGCATCGGTTTCCGTTCTGTCGAGATAAAGAATAGAGAACTACTCGTCAACGGAAAGATGGTTTATATCAAGGGGGTGAACCGACATGACCATCATGAGAAACATGGTAAATATGTCCCCTTCGAGGCAATGTTGACTGATGTTTTGATGATGAAACAGCACAATATCAACGCCGTGCGCACTTCACATTACCCCAATGACCCGCTGTTCTATGATCTTTGTGACGAATACGGGTTGTACGTCTGGGACGAGGCAAATATTGAGCACCACTCAGTTTACAACGTGTTGTGTCATAAGAGTGAATGGCTGAATGCTTTCATGGAGCGCTGCATCCGGATGGTTGAACGCGACAAGAATCATCCGAGTATTATCGTCTGGTCACTTGGAAACGAATGCGGTTACGGGCCCAACCACGATGCTATGGCCGGTTGGGTACGTGGTTACGACCGGGATCGGGCGCTTCATTACGGGGGAGTTGTTTACGAACCTACTGGTATAAACTACAAGCGAGGTCATCTGGCTAGCGACCTGTGCGCTCCCATGTATTGCCAAATATCGGACATCATAGCCTATGCCGAAGACCCTACTAATGATCGTCCCTTTATCATGTGCGAATACGGCCACTCTATGGGTAACGCCGTCGGCAATCTTAAGGAGTATTGGGAAGCCTTTGAGGGTTATCACGGTCTACAGGGCGGTTTTATATGGGATTGGATCGATCAAGGTATCAGTAAAGTCGATGAGAATGGCGTCGAATATTGGGCCTATGGGGGTGATTTTGGGGACACGGTAAATGACCGTAATTTCTGCATTAACGGATTAGTGTTTCCTGATCGGACTCCCCATCCTGCAATGGTTGAGTACAAGAAAATAGTTCAACCTGTGGCGGTGAATGCAGTAGATCTTCGTCAGGGCATGGTGGAAATAGTCAACAAGCATGATTTTTCTTCTATGGATGGATTGAGTATAAATTGGGAAGTGGCCGTGGATGGAAAAACTGAACAATGCGGTAAATTACCGTCTATCGACATTATGCCTGGTGAAGTAACCGCGGTGAGTATCCCTTTTAATGTGCCCGAATTAAATCCTGGAGAGGAGGCGTTTTTGAACTTGCGGTTTGGCTTGAAAAAAGCTGTGAACTGGGCTCATGTTGGGCACGAGATTGGGTGGGAACAATTTCTGCTTCCGTTTACATCTACGCTGTCTAACCAACACGAGAGCCGCTCTGATTCCACCGCACTAGTAGTCAGTGAAACATCAGAGTCTGTATCTCTGCAAGGAGATGGAGTTGAACTTGTTTTCACCAAAGCCACTGGTAATTTGTCTGGTTTGACCTATCAAGGTACTGAATTGATCGTATGTGGTCCCACGTTAAATATTTTCAGAGCTGCCACAGATAACGATGGCCAACAGTTTGGATCAGAATTCGAATGGATGGATTTAGATCGCCAATTGCGGACTCAGTGGGTCAAACACGGACTGGACCGGTTGGCAAACACGTGCAAGTTTCTGAGTTGGGAGCAGATTGATGTCGGCGTAGTAAAAATAGAGACCAGAAGCACTGTTAAAGCTAACGGTATGAAATATGGGTTCCATCATATCCTCAATTACACGGTATTTTCTAATGGCGATGTGCTTACCGAGCATGTGGTACATTGCGATGCGGAGCTTCCTTTTCTGCCGCGAATCGGGATTATATTGACAATGCCATTCGGATTTGAGGAATTTACCTGGCTGGGACGTGGGCCTGATGAGAGTTACGTGGACCGCAAGGCTGGTGTGTCTGTTGGTATGTACTCTGGCACTGTCGATCAGCAATACGTGCCATATATCATGCCTCAGGAAAACGGAAACAAGACAGATGTGCGTTGGGCCGCATTGACCAATGCGCATGGCATAGGTGTGATGGCAATTGGTAAGTCATTGGCTGAGACGGGCGTAAGTCACTTTACTGCAGATGATTTGTTCGGAGCTTGTCATACCAATGAACTTACTCGGCGGGATGAAACCTATTGGACCTTGGATTTGATGCAGTCCGGACTGGGCAACAATAGTTGTGGGCCGTTAACTCTGCCGCAATACCTCATCAAACCAAGGGAATTTGAATTCACCTTTCTTCTGCGTCCAGTTTCTCCGGAGCGCGGTGATATGCGCAAGTTGGGACGTTACCACCAATTTTAGTATTTTGGGGCGGACAACCGTTGGCGCTAATTACGCAGTCAACTTTGTCGTTAACTTTTATGGAATGCGGTCTGAAGGAACAGAGGTTTGCAGGAGGTGCGTAGGGCGCATCAAGACAATTTGTTCCTCAATTATCTTTTTACTCGATGCTTTTGTCTGACATCTGCTCAAATGACTCGCTCAAGATAGTCTGCCACCTAATATATTCTCTCACTAATGGTTGGTACAAATCGTGTTCGTTCGCACTGGGAGATATCACATTTCCTTCTGGGTGCGCACGTTCGTAGGCAACTTCTGCTAAATCTCCGAATATGCCGGCGGCTCTACCTGCTATCATCGCACTCCCCCACGTGCCGAACTCTGTTCCCTTGAGCGGTTGATATGGTACCCCCAGAACGTCCGCTTTTATCTGGTTCCACAAATTGCTGCGCGCGCCCCCTCCGATCACTCGTGCTTCAATTAGGTTCAGGTCTGGTATCAGGTCGCGTAAGATAGTAAGATAATAGGCATATTCGAATGCCACGCTCTCAAGCACGGCTCGTATGAAATGAGGTTGAGTGTGACCCCAGGAAAAACCAAGCCAGGCGCCACGCATATCTGGACTCGCGGGACACATTCTTCCGCCAAGATGAGGAGAAAAAAACAGGCCTTCAGATCCAGGTGGAACCTCGGCTGCACAAGCAATCAATTCTCGATACATATCGAATGGGAGATCTTGCTTCTCTCCACGGAAGTGGTTGAAGAAATGATCCCGAAACCAGCGTAGTGCGATACCGCCACCACCGACATATGCCAGGGGATGCCACAATCCAGGAATGACTGAGCGCATGGTTAATAAGGCGCGATTATTGACGTCTGCTACATATCTGTCTGTGCATCCTGCTAGGACGGCTGCAGTACCTGCTACATCGAATATCATTCCAGGTCTTACTACTCCAGCTCCCAACGCATTGGCGGCAGTGTCACCACATCCAGCAGCCACCACGGTTCCGGCCGCTAAACCAAACTCCCCAGCCATCTTCTCAGTTACTTCCCCAACAACATGCCAAGGCTCTACGATGGAGGGCAGCTTCTCCATGTCAACGTTCAGCAATCCACAAAGTTCGTCTGACCACTGGCCTTTTTATGCATCGCTTAGACCCGAAAAGTGGATGAATGTGTAGTCAATAAAGGCTTCGTGCCCCTTTAAGCCGACTACCTTTCCAGCTACGTATCCGGCCGGCGTCACAAATTTAGCGATCCGTTTGTAGGTGTCTGGATGCTCCTCTTTCCACCAGAGTATTTTCGCACCGGGGTTACATGTAGGGGGACAACCCGACAACTGGGTAACAACGTCTCCGCACTGAGTATTTATGTGTTCGATATATGGCTTGCACCTCATATCAAGCCAAGAGTCAAATCGTGTTACAGGATTAAATTCCTCATCAACCGTACCTATGCCTGCCATCTGACTGCCAAAGCCTATGGCGACTACATCTCTCGGGTCAATTCCGCTTGTCGTGACACATTCCTTCACGGTCTGTGCAGCTGTAGAGAAAAAGTCGTCATTTTCCTGGTCAACAACGCCGGGTTCCGGATAGTAAATAGGTACCTCCGCGGAAGATTCGGTAATCAGTTTTCCATCGCTGTTATAGAGGGCAGATTTTGTGCTACTGGTACCTAGATCTACTCCTACTAAATAGGTGCTAGCCATGACTTCTCCAAGCGCAATGAATAGAAAGTTCTGTCTCTAGATTCATTAGGACTCAACCTGAATCAATGTCGCCATTTTTCGGGATATACACCAATGGTGGACGTAAATCTTCTGCAATCTTACCTAATTCGTCAAACGTTCGTGCATCAAATTCAAGGTCAAGTACCTCGGCAATTACCTGTGTCCAACCATGGAGAAAATAAAGCCAGCCATCCTCCACCATCACATTGCGACTATGCCGTTGTGCCATTGCTTGGTGCCAGAAATCTAATTCACCACGATAGTTTATTTCCCAAGCAATGCTATTCCTAGGAAACAATCCCGAGTTGGTCACCGGGGAGCCGGGAGTGTCCTTTCCCATTCCCGTAGCGTTTATGACGATACTGCCCTCAGGCATGTTGGCCATTATATTGTCGTTCACTGTTGGGTCAACGTTCTGGTTGTACTCGAATAGTATGTCTGTCTCCAGACTGTCGACCATCTTCTTTAGTTCAAGTAGACGAGCCTCAGACCGATTGTTCACAATCAGTTTCTTTGGTCTGTCATCGGGATTTGTTCTACTGATAAAGTGTAGGGAAATAGCCTTACCAGATCCGCCTGCACCAAAGCAGAGCACATGACCGTGCGATTTACCAAAGTATCCAGGGCCCAAAATGGCATCTAGTGACAATCCAGATGTAAGGGGATCTTTAGCGTGGCCCCAAAGTTGTTCCTTGCGTTTCGATATACTGGATACCTCTCCGGTTTGATCAGCTGAGTCGTGAAGTCCGTCAAACATATACCTAGACGCTGTGAGGAGGTCGATTTTGTGTGTGGTAACTAAGGCGCCTAAGGAAAGAGGATCGTATTTGATTTGCGCTACGGTAGCACGATAAGATTTGGGATCGTCATGAATCCTATGATTAATCCCCTCAATAACGACCTCTGGGCGGCCAATAGCCTGCATCCATCGCGGAAAGACCTTCATGATAGATGATTGATGGGTAGTAACACCAACAAAATAAAACGTGGGCTTGGTTTTTGTAACTATATTGTGAGTAATGTCGTCCACCATTTGTGCTCGCTTTTTCTTTTGCGCAATATCTTTATTCCGGGATTTGGTGTGGCAAAATTGTCCGTAATACTTGAATGCCTAGTAATAAGCAATTCTTGAATATCCTATCATAATCTTGCTTTCTAGATTACTCTATGCTTGGGTTCCTTTCCTTGTAGAACTGCCAAGCAATCCCGCAGGGCATAGTGGCCCATAGTATCTGTAGCAATGTCTGTATGTGAAGCCATGTGCGGTGTGGTGATTACCTGGGGCAATGCAAGTAACCGGTTTTCCTTATCCGGTGGCTCATGTGTGAAAACGTCTAGGGCCGCACCACTTAAATGGCCATGTTCTAACGCCTTGGCCAGAGCTAATTCGTCGATGAGTTCACCCCGGGCTGTGTTGATCAGAAAGCTCCCTTTTTTCATTTTAGCAAGGAACGTTGCATCTACCATCTCTCTGGTCTCTGGCACTAGGGGCAAATGTAAAGACAAGAAATCACTTTGAGAAATTACATTATGTAAATCACAAAACTCAACCTGATGTTGTCTTGCGAATTTGGAGTCTGGCATTGGATCATAAGCACGTATCGTACATTCAAAACTGCTAAGACGTAATACCAACTGCTTGCCAACTGCGCCTAGGCCAAGGATTCCTATGACTTTGTCGACCAATGATACTCCGTGTAGGCGAGGCCAAATGCCACTTTGCATTAGGTTATTGCCGATAGTGATCTGACGCGCTAGGGAGAGTATCAGCCCGACTGTAAGCTCAGCCACTGATGAAGCATTTGCCCCCGGGGTATTCGTGATAACTACCTCATTTTCTCGGGCCGCGTCCAAATCGATAGCGTCTACACCGATGCCGTACCTTGCGATAACCTGCAGGGTTTCTGCGGCTTCAATCACACCGGCATCGATTTCGTCTAATCCGGCAATATATCCGTCAATATTGGGAATGATCTCTATTAGTTCCGGGGATTTCAACGGTCGTCCCTCGGAATTGTAAATTACGTGCCCAACTGCTTCTTCAAGTCTTACACGTAAGGATGGATCATTCTTGCCGTATGAAGTGGGTGTCACCAACACCCGGCATTTCTTGAGTGGCTTTTGGCTCATTTAGTGTCCTGTGATTTCCAGGATGGATTGTCTAAAATTGTTGGCGTACCGTTATGGTCAACAACAATCTTACGAAATCCGCGTTCTTCAATAGATCCGTAATCGTGACCCGCGTGGGCCGGATAGACAAAAAAAGTCACCAAATCATCGGTCAGACTGGTATTTACTGACCGATGTGCCCAACAAGGAGGTACATATAGGACGGACTGAGCTTTTAGTGGTTCAACCGCACAATCACCGTCTGGTGTTTCCATGACCATATATCCTTCTCCATGTAGGCAGTAATATATCTCTGCCGTTTCTAAGACCTCGTGAAAG
>JAKUPR010000018.1:12416-26722 GCA_022450585.1 Anaerolineales bacterium
TCGTTGTAATGCAAGGCCCTTCCGAAGTGTTTGCTGAGGGGGAAATATCCTGTGAACAAGTTGGCATACGTTTGGTTGGTTTCAAAGGTCATTGAATACACCTACTTTTCCTGGATGAACAATTGAGAGTCCATGTAATAATTCTCCAGACTCTTCGGGACGCTTGACTTCATAGACCTCATATATTACTCTGTCTTCCTCGGCGAGAATGCTATCGTATGCCAATTGATCAATAAATTGCCCTTGCATATCAGATAGCATGCGGACAATATGATTGTCATATTCACTGAGAATTGGTTTCTTGTTCTGCAAGATATCAAATGAAAAGGGATGATTTGAGTTGTTGGACATTTATACACCTGTTATTACACGCGAATTGGGTGATTCGGATTTATAAGTAGATAGTGGCACTATTTTCGTAAACCATAAACTAATTTTGTGGTTAGAATATTTGATGGGCGGAAAATATTTCCCCAAAAAGAAGTCAACCCCGACCTAGACCATAATCGTGCCTGCGAGCAAGTATTGTCCATATATCAACCTCCAATCACAAAACTCACGAAAGTAATGTCAAGGTTCTATCAGCACTTTTAGAGACTTACCTGCTTCTGCCTCCGTAAATGCGGCATTCGCATCATGTAATGGATGGCTAGAAGTTACAACTTGGGATAAATCTATTCTTCCAGAGCATGCTATCTCCGCAGCTCGATGACAATCTTTTGTGCTGCAGGCGGCCGTACCAGTTACGTGCAGTTCCTTATAATGAACTAGATTGGAATTGAATGTGATAGTGGGGCGGTCTTTTGGCAAACCGCCAAAAAAATTGATGCGTCCTCCAATGGAGGCCAATTCCAATGCGGCCTCTTGTGCCTTGGGTGCAGGAGCAGCGACGATGACAACGTCAGCTCCTGCACCCTTGGTTGTCTCAGAAACTACAGAGGCTAGATCTTGCTCGGCAGGGTTCACTGTCCGATCGGCACCAAAATGCATGGCTTGCTCCAAGCGATCAGAGTCTAATTCGCTGACTATTACGCAACCTGCTCCTCTGAAGCGTGCTAGCATAAGGTGCATAACACCAATTGGACCTGCACCAATCAACAAAATGTTTTCACCAGGCTTTATTTGAAGTGCATCCTGGCCGCGTAGCACACAAGCAAACGGTTCAATTAGAGCAGCTACGCCAGGGTCCAGCGTGGTTCCAATATCAATTATATTTCCCTGCAACACCGCAGATGTGGGTACTCGTACATATTCTGCGAATGAGCCGTCATATGTGATCCCTGGAGCATCGTATTCAGCACATAAGTTATTGCTCCCAGAGATACATTGTACGCATTTGCCACAACCCGTATTCGGGGCAAGAAATACACGTTGCCCTGCATGATAATTTCTTACGGCGTCTCCGACCTGAGCAATCTCCCCAAAGATTTCATGGCCCGGTATACGAATTGTTCCGGGCGGATATTTCCCGTGCTGTCCATGAAGAATGCGTATGTCTGTACCGCAAATACCGGTCGTGATAACCCGTAGCAAAGCTTCATGAGCCCCAATTTTGGGGATCGGTCGATGCTCGACGCGTAAGTCTCTAGGACCGTAATATACGGCAGCAAGCATTTCGTCATGCATTGTCTAATTCCTCATAGAACTTCGTTCATGTAAACTGATCGTTCTTCGAGAAAAGATTTTGTGCCCGCCAACACACCTGCTACTGCCCAGCGGCCATCCCTACCTCCCACTTTTGGTTGTGTCTCAGTTTGGATACAGGTAACAAAGTGCTCGATCTCACGAATATATGCCCACTCAAAACGGTGGGGCCAGGTGCGATAAATTGGTGTAATTAACCCTTGGTCTCGATCGGTGGATGTAACGATAGTCTGGCCTTTCAAATCTCCGATTTGCATAATGCCTTTTTCGCCCACAATTTCCACGCGGGCATCATATCCATAATCACAGGGACACACTGCGGTAATGCTACCCAAACCTCCATTCTCAAACTTAATGCTCACTAAATTGTTGTCGTAATAATTTTCAGTGTTTATTCCGTGGGATGCACCCTTGAAGTTAGCAATTTCCACATAAACCCTTTCATAGTTTGAACCCATTAGCCAGCGAACACAATCCCAGTCGTGACTGTTTACTTCTGCGAGATTTCCATTGGATTTATCTATGTCTCTAGCCCATGGCGGAGGCAGGCCAGGCCCATGAGTAAGAGATTTGATTATCATTGGTTGTCCTATCTCGCCTGATGATATCCGTTCAGATGCATAGATGAAGTCAGGATCAAAACGTCTCATAAACCCTATTTGAAGGATTGCTTGGTTGGCATCTGTGGCCTTGATAATCGCATCGCACTCATCCAAGTTGAGTGCCATTGGTTTCTCAAGGAATATGTGCTTACCGGCCTCAGCAGCAGTTATAGCGAGATCAGCATGAGTGAAAGTTGGAGTAGTGATGATTACGGCTTCAAAGTCAACGCTGTCAAGGGCATCCTCAAGTGTCTCAAAACGGTCTTCTATGTCGTAATCCTTAGCTGTTAAAGTGAGAACTTCTTCTACAGGGGCCCCCATAGCGACGCGTTTCCCCCCGGGCACATGGTTGATCAGTGAATTTGCATGTACTTTTGCAACTCGACCAGCACCCACCATGCAAATGCGAATTTCCGTTGACATTCAAGTTCCTCAGTAATGGTTTCTAATCAGGTACGAAGTAGTTGTATAGCACTCTACAAATTCACTGTTTTTGGATTCGACGGTGCTTTCTATATTTAGCAACATTGAATAATCACCAGGCATATGCTTCGGGCGCTTCTCCCCCTGGTCCGGGCCAAATTTCCTCCAATTTTTGCAATACGTCATCACTCAGTTTCACCTGCAAGGATTGCATGCTATCGACCATTTGCTCCATAGTACGAGGTCCAATGATAGGTGCTGTAACAACGGGATTGTGAAGTAACCATGATAGGGCGACATTCGCGGGCTTTTCGCCTAATTCCTTGCAGAGTTTTTCGTAGTTTTGGACTTGGGCAAAATGTTTAGTGAGTAACTCTTGCATTCGGTCTTCTTTTCTTCTTAAACTGGGACTTTTGTCAACAATGCCACCTAACAACCCTCCCCCTAATGGGCTCCATGGAATTAGCCCAACACCAAAATCCCTGCAAGCCGGGACCATTTCCAACTCAACGTTCCTGTCACATAAGTTGTATAGGCTTTGTTCAGAAACCAAGCCTAAGAAACCCCTTCTCTTTGCCTCATATTGAGCTTGCACGACGTGAATTGCCGCGAAATTACTACTGCCCACATAGAGAACTTTTCCCTCTTGTACCAGACGTTCCATTGCTTGCCATATTTCATCCCATGTCGTCTGGCGATCAATATGATGCATCTGATATAGGTCGATATGGTCCGTTTTTAGTCTTATTAAGCTGTCTTCACATGCTTTTCGAATGTGGTATGCGGATAGCCCTCTATCATTGACACCGTCACCCATTTCGCCATAACATTTTGTAGCTAATACAATTTTGTCACGGCGCCCGCCTTGCTTCAACCATCTTCCTATGATTTTCTCCGTTGTACCTTCACCTTTTTTTCCTCCATAGACATTTGCTGTATCAACGAAGTTTAACCCATTCTCCAATGCGTAATCCAAAATCTTAAAACTGTCCACTTCTGAGGTGTGGGGGCCAAAATTCATTGTGCCGAGGCACAGGCGACTCACCTTTAATCCAGTGCGTCCGAGAGTTTTGTACTTCATTTTCCGCTAGTCTCTAAAATTGATAGCAAGGATTTTATCGGACAACATTTTAGGTAGTCCTCCCAATGATCAGATGCCCTTACTTAGGTCTATCTATCTTCTAAGTTCGGATAGGATATACGCTAATTCTACTTCCTTAGAGTAGTATGCGCTAGCCGGCGGTGGGTTGATAATCATGGTGTGGTTAGCAAGACATCCCCTTTTGTAATAGGGGCGAAACGGATTAATGTGAAATATAACCGCTGTACTTGGCGGAATATTCATGTGGTAACAGGCCTTGACCGCGACCTGGGCGCGCAGACTACACGCCTTTATCGGGTTTTACCGAATATTTGTGTGTACTCCAATCAATTAGTACCCCCAGATACTTGTTCCGATGATGTAACAGGCCCTGATAGACGTCCTGTATAGATTCAGGTGTAATCCGATGCGTAATCATCGGTTCTATATGGATGTTACCGCCACCGATTAACTCCAATGCGTAATTGGCATTTGCATCTACTGAATGGCGATGTCGAAGCATTTCAAGAGGAGTGTTTGCTCCCTGTTGCCGGAGAGGCAATCCCCATTCCCAGCCTCCCTCGATGGTCAGATACCTAGAAAAGACAGGTTGCATAATTTCTGTGGCGGGAATATTTGGGTTGGTAACCCATGGGACGCCAACCAGAGAAATCGTGGCGCCATCGCCCGCCAGGGCGATGGCGCTCAGTAGCCCATCAGCTGTCCCACTAGTGTCCAACACTAACTTGCACCCCATTCCGTTGGTGATGTCTCTTGTTGCGGTAGCAATCTCTTGCGTTTCGCCCGTGAGTATCTGGTTAATGTCACATTCGTTGGCTATGTCTGAGCGTAGGGTAGAGCGCCCGATGCTGATTATTCTGAGACCGGCATGGCGCCCGAATTGGGCCCCTAAATTACCGACTAATCCAAGACCAACTACCCCGAGCCACTCACCTGGCAGAATGTCTGCTCTTCGTAGAGTATATAGGGAGATTAAAGCCATCCGGATAAACGGGGCGTGATCGTCTCTCAAATCTTTCGGTAACCGCAAAAACATTGAGTCTGATGGTACAAATTTTGCAAGTGAGCTATGGCCCGTTAGGGTAATTAACCTGTCTCCGGGCGATATATTCTCGACGCCACTCCCAACCGCGTCGACCACACCCATAGCTGCGTATCCAGGATAAATTGGATAAGAGTAGGCTTTCCTGGTGCTGACATCGCGTCGGTTGGTGTAAAGCGCAAGTTCTGTCCCGGGACTAATTAGGCTGTATTGTGTGCGAAGCAATATCTCATCCGAAGAAAGAGTGGCGTCTATATCAAAATTCTCGATAATTGCTTGTTCGGGGTGGGGAAAAGCGACGCGTTGGTTTTCTAACTTCATTTCTTGCTGAACTCCGTCGTAGCAACTGAGTCGATGGCAGCCAGGGTGACTTCGAGTGTTTTTACGGCGTCGCGGTACGAGGAGCGAATGATCGACTGATTTTGTTGCTCGATTGCTTGTAGAAAACCCGCAATCTGCGTGACAAAGGGGTCATCTTCCTTCGGCTTGAAGATTACGTTCTCCTGGTTCAATGTTCCCCGCACCGAACCAGGAGGAACCAAGTCCAACGTCAAATCGAAATTAACGCCGAAAACCCGAAACTGAACTATCGTTTCGCGAACAACCCAGGAATGTAGGTGCACTCCCACTGCAGATGACGTAAAACACAGACTGATGGCATGACTATCTTGGATGGTGAACAACTCGTTTTTTGGGAGTACCGGATTTCCTCCTAAAGCAGTCAGGGAGGCAATATCTCCTACCAGATAACGGATTATGTCGAGACTGTGAATAGCCTGCTCAAGTAGAGGCCCCCCTGAATCTTCCTGAATAAATGTCCATTTTGGCTGAGATGGATTAAGCGCGACACTGTTCATGAAAGTTGACTGGACACAGGCGACTGTCTTTCCGGCAAGGAGTTCTCGAATTCGATCCACGGCTTTATACCATCGATAATTGAAGCCCACACTATTTATTACTCCAGCTGCTTCGAAAATGTCTGCAATCTGATAGGCTTCATCAAGTTGACAGGCCGGAGGTTTTTCACAAAAGACAGGTATCTTTCTATCGCAGGCCATTTGAATCGGCTCCAAACGGATATCTGGTGGGGTCAGAATAAATACGGCATCGAGAGATTCTTGTGTCAACATTTCGTGGTAATCGCGGTATGCATTGGCGCCATATTCAACAGATAATTGTCGTGCTGACTCGACATCGACATCGGCCGCTGCCGCGAGCGTCGCGCTAGTCTTCATTTCAGATAATATTTGGGCGTGGTGTTTTCCCATCCTTCCAGCGCCGATAAATCCTATTTTCAGATTGGCCATATCTTTTTTGTTTCCTGCTGAAAAAAACCGCGGGGTGTGGCGGAACCTCCTGCTTCGATGTGTTATCCACTTTCTTGATACTGTGGTTCACGAGGAATCGGTACCTGCGGCTGGATAATTTTACGACGTTCTAACGAGAGGCGCTTCATCAACTTAGGCGATGGATGGTACCCGTGACGGAAATTGCCCCAGGAAGGACCGTAGCGGTAAACGATTGTACGTCGAGTACCAGGATTGGTTCGTTTGCCCGAACCATGGCAGATAGCATCGACAAATAACAACGCATCACCAGGCTCCATGAAAATTTCCACAGCTCCTTCAATTCCGTCAGCTGACTCATTGGTGGAATTGTTAGTATTATCAGCGTCTTGCTCAGTTTGGGGGTGGAGGAAGTTGGATTTGTGGGAACCGGGTATCAGCATCGTTGTTCCGTCACCAGGGCCCATATCAGATAGGCTAATCAGGATATTGATTTGCCCACAGTGAAATTTACCATCTGCTACAAGAAACTGAGTACGTTTAGTGTGATCGTGTCCTCCAGAATGGATAGGAATTGCTTCTCCAGGATCACGAAAATTGGCGAAGTTTTCATCAATGAAGAGCGGGCCGTGGTTGTAGTCAAATGTACCTTCTCCGCCCACAAAGTATCTAACCTTGTTTATCCATGATGGATGATCTATTAAATTTTCAAAGGGTTCACCAGCTTCATAAATCTGTTGGAAATTCAGACCGTCATTTTCCCCAAAAGACTGTCCATGGACATACCCATACCATTCCCCTTTTTTTATCGGTGGAATTAGATCAAGTGCGGCGTTCAATTCTGCCACTTCGTCAATCGTCAGGGCGTTTTTTAATATAAGATAACCTCGGAGGTCGAAAAAATATATCTCCATTTCAGATGGTGTGTTTGACATTGCGATATTCTCCATTGGTATAGATTGACTTTTACCGTCACGATATGCCTGTGAAATATAGCATTATTTCAGTGAAAGCGTAGCTATTAGGATTACGTTGTCGTCGTGGGTCCTTATACACTATTTATACTACGAATAGAAAAGAACCGTTAAATGAGCCTGTCAATTGAGCCTGTCAATCGCATAACCAACTCATTTCGTTTCTTGGGAGCCACGATAGACTGTGACAAGAGAGCCACTACGTTGTTTTAAGTATCGAGGCACACAACAACTGTGATTATCGCGTTGTTGTGTGCCTTGTTTTGCTGCAAGTCGGGGCGAGAGGATTTGAACCTCCGACCACTGCACCCCCAGTGCAGTGCGCTACCGGACTGCGCCACGCCCCGATGTTTGGGGGATTATACCAGTTGTGGATTAGCGGTAAAAGCGTTAATAATGACCGCTGAGGAGTTGATCTGCTAAGCGGTCAGGCTTGGCACGGTATTGGTCCCATGATATTTCTCCGCGGACAATATTTCCTAAAATTTGTGATAAACCGTTGTTAACAGGAGTGGCGAGACCGAGAGATTTTGCGTGGCGAACAATCGCACCGTTGAGGAAATGTACCTCTGAGTTTCCCCGATTAGATGTTAGATCGACGTGTAAAGATGGGGGCTTACCGCCGCGTCCTTCTACCAATTTACGAGTAAGAAAACTGCGGTAAGTCCATTCTGGAAGACGCCGCAGGGCAAATCCAAGCCAGTGTGATGGAGTTCCCGGCAATTGGACGACTGGAATGCGCATTCCCTGCATCACGGAAAGGGTCTCACGCAGTGCGGTGATTTCCAGCCGGAAGAGACGGTCGTGTGCGAATATTTCGGCAGGCGAGATATCACAGATAGCGGCGGTGGCGTTGGCAATCAGGTTGGTGAGTAGTTTTGACCACTTCATGGCCTGTGCATTTGGGTAGAGGAGCGTAGGAAAGCCGGCTCCAGAAAAGGCATGGAGTAGCTTAAGGGAAAGTGTATGCCCGGATGCTAGGCCGACACCGCGTTGTCGTTCTACTACGATCATTCCTGGCTCTGGATTGGAAACCGCAGTAGTCAGCGTACCAGAGCCGACATGCTCGAGACCAAGAGAATTTGCTATCTTGGTCTCATTGTCAACTCCATTTTGCAGGCAGAGTACTGGAGGAGTTGGTATGCGGGCGGAGAGCAGGTGCTTAATGACGGAATCTGTGTGAAACGATTTGACCGCAAGAATTACAATGTCATAGTGATGGTTAGCCAGTGTGGTCGAGATGTTAGTGGCTAATTGGGGATTGGGGACAGAGAGTGTACCCATATCTCCGGTGATCATTATGCCATTGCTGCGAATCGCCTCGACTTTGTCCGGTCTTACAATGAAAGTTACCCGCTCGCCTGCTGCTGCAAGCGCGCCGCCGACCAGACCGCCAACTGCGCCCGTTCCGACAATCAGGAAAGAAAGTGGCAGTGAGTTAGCCTTATTCAAACAGTTTCGCGCAGTACTGTGCGGTAGAGAAGTGCTGCGGCAGTCGCTCCCAGCAGCGTACCTATCAGGTATACCCAGAACTGACTAAGGTCTCCGACAATAAGTGCCGGCCCGAACGTACGGGCGGGATTTAATGACGCTCCAGTTAGCGGTCCTCCCATAAGAATACAGAATACTAGTGTCAATCCAATGGCTAATCCGGCGAGATTTCCGGCCTTCCCACTTACAGCTGTGTTCAGAATTGTATTGACAAGGAAGAACGTCAGGACGGCTTCAATAAGGATCGCCTGCGAAGCGGTCATGCTTGACGGATTAAAAGTTGTGGTTCCTAGTCCGGTTACTCCTGAGCCTGAGAGGGCAACGGAAAGTACGAGTGCTCCAAGAGCAGCGCCGGCAAATTGCGCGACCCAGTAGCGGGTAGCATCGCTAAGTGTTATCTCTCCGGCGACGAGCATTCCGAAGGTGACTGCCGGATTTATATGAGTGCCGCTATGGTGTCCATAAGCATAGGCGAAGGCCACGATTACTAAACCGTGCGCTAGGGCCACGCCAACTAAACCTCCGATGCCTAGGGCGCCGGCGCCAGCTCCTATGAAAATCAACGCGAATGTACCTATGAACTCTGCTGTGAGTGCTTTTTTTGCTTGCATCCTAACAATCCTCCTGTCGCTTATATGTGAGCCATAATGAGTGCCTCATAACGGCCCTAAGGAATTGTACATTTAAGTTCTCTTGAGCGGGTCACTCAAGTGTATCGCCCACGAAATCAGATGAACCCCGTACATAATCCTCTGCTGTCATTGGGCGCTTTCCGGGTGGTTGTAATTGCTTAAGGTATAGCAAGCCTTTGCCGGTTCCCACAGCAATTCTTCCAGAAGAGATCAGGACTTGCCCAGGTTTGGCCTTGCCAGAAGTAGCCTGCGCTTCCAGTACCTTCAACGGTTGTTCGCTGCGGTATGTGAAAGCTCCGGGCCAAGGATGCATCGCGCGTACTTGGCGCTCTAGCTCGTCGGCGCTGTTTTGGAAATTTAGCTTACCATCGGATTTTTTGAGTGACGGAGAGTATGTTGCCAGAGCGTCATCCTGTGGTTGAGGCAATAGTTTCTTGCTCAAGTAATCCGGTATTGTCTGGAGGAGCAAGTGTGATCCAGATTTGGAAAGTTCAGCTGTCAGTGATTCCGTCGTATGCTGAGCATGAATTTTGATTTCGAGTTTTGACAAGACTGGGCCTGTATCCATACCAGCATCCATTTTCATGATGGTAACACCAGTGTGCGAGTCTCCAGCGAGGATGGCCGCTGCGACAGGAGCGGCTCCACGATGGCGCGGTAGCAAGGACGCATGCACGTTCAGGCAGCCACTCAAGGGTATATCCAGTAGTTGCTGGGTAAGTATTTGTCCGTAGGCCGAGACGATAATCAGGTCGGGTTTCCAAGAGGATATCTGCCTTAGAGAGGTTGACTCATTGACGTTGGTGGGTGTGATGACGGGAAGAGTTAATTCTTCGGCGGCTATTTTGGTGGGAGTGGATGTAAGTTTGTTTCCTCGGCCCGCGCGACGGTCGCGTTGGGTTACCACGCCTGTCACTTCGTGGTGGTCTGCCAACGTGCATAATGAGGGCACTGCGAATCTGGCTGTGCCGATGAAGACTAAACGAGCCATGCGGTCATTGTATCGCGTGTGCGTATAAACTACAATAAGAATTGAATTCGAGGGTAGGATGTAATGAACAAAAAGTGGGTAATTAGAGAAGAAATACCGGCGGCGGCGCGTAATCATCTTGCGCGTTGGGATGCCGAACCGCTGATTCAGCAACTTTTCTGGAACCGTGGGCTGGAAAACGAGGAGCAAGCGCTAGCATTTGTCCGCCGAGAAAATTCTTTTGATGATGACCCGTTTCAATTGACCAGTATGGATGCTGCTATAGAGCGTATTTTGGCTGGACTGGATGCAGACGAATCCATAGTGGTTTACGGCGATTATGACGTGGATGGGGTGACTGCCACTCGTTTGATGGTTGAAGTTTTAGAGGCATTTGGTGCTAACGTTAGCTCGTACGTACCCCGACGTGATAGCGAGGGATATGGATTGCATAGCTCTGTGCTTGAGAATATGAAGAAAGAGGGAGTAAGTCTAGTCCTTACAGTTGATTGTGGGGTGCGAGCGGTGGAACAGGCTGCGTATGCGCGCAGTCTTGGGATGGACCTGATAATTAGTGACCATCATTACGTGGGTGAAGTACTTCCCGATGCGGTAGCGGTCATTAATCCGAAACGTCCTGATTGCCACTACCCTGAGCATATGCTTTCAGGGGTTGGAATCGCAAACAAAATTTCCGATGCTTTGCTGCGACGACGATCACCCGTGCAGGCGGAGATATTACCAAGGAGTTTTCTGGATTTGGTTGCATTGGGAACTGTTGCTGATCTCGCACCCCTGTGCGGTGAAAACCGGACCCTTGTTTACAGTGGATTGGAGCAACTAAATTCTGTACCACGACCTGGGATAATGGCTCTAATGCAAGCAGCAGGCAGCAAAGGCCCTGTTACGGCACGGACAATCGGTTTTCAGCTTGGTCCGCGTCTAAACGCTGCTGGCAGAATGGGGAGTGTGTTGGATGCATTGCAGTTGTTGGCTACTCGCAACACTGAGGAGGCCACTCAACTTGCACAAGGTCTTGAGGAATTGAATAGAGAGCGCCAAAATCTAACTAAAAAAATCTCTGAGAGGGCGCTGGAAATGGCGCACGCACAGGTTGGTGATGAGGATCCAAAAATATTTTTTGCTGCGCACGCGGAATTCCACAGTGGTATTGTGGGTCTGGCGGCATCCCGGCTGTGCGAGGAATTTCATCGTCCGGCATTGGTGGCTCAGCGGAAGGATGGGATGATTACTGGCTCCGCGCGCAGCGTCGAACACTTTCATATTTCGGAAGCGTTACTGCAGTGTGCTGATTTACTGGACCGTCATGGTGGGCATGCGGTTGCGGCCGGCTTTACCTTGCCGGAGGAAAACTGGAAGCAGTTAAAGGGTAGACTGCGGGAAATAGCTATAGGGCAACTGAGTGGCAAAGATTTGCGGCCGACGCTTTCAATTGACGCAGTGGTAGAGTCTTCACAGCTGACTCAGCGTTTGGCTGAACAATTGGAATATTTTGAGCCGTCTGGAAATGGGAATCCTACTCCGGTATTCGTCTGGAGAGGGGCGCCCGTGTTGGGGAAGCGGGTGGTTGGAAAGAATGGGGATCATCTCAAACTGAAAACGCGAACGGAAAATGGTTTGGAGATTGATGTAATAGGTTTCTGGCTTGGCGACAGACTGCCGACGTTGTCAGCGACAGCTGATCTTGCATTTTCCTTCGAGAATAATGAATGGCGTGGCCGCAAGCGGCAACAACTTAATCTTAAGGACGTAAGTGCTTCAACCTGAGTAATCCAACTAAACATGAAATCATGGCTAGTGCACTCATAGACAATCCCCAACGCCAGCTTAGCGGTTGATAATCGAAGATTATTTCGTGGACCCCCGATGGTACCTGTACGGCGCGGAAGAATCCGTTTGCTGTTTCTATAGTGGTTGCCTGTCCGCCGACAGTTGCGACCCATCCTGGGTAATTTGCATCGGCCAATACAAGTGTGGCAGGAATGGCAGATTCTGATGAGATGACAATATGGTTTGATGTGTAGGTGTGTATCGTTACCTTTCCGATAGGATTGGTTTTGGGGGTGACGGGGAGGTGTTGCACAAGGTAAGCTCGTGGAAATACATTCAGGTTTTCGTATATTTTCACGTCGCCGGAATGGACTATGCGGTACGGTGCGAGCGTGAGGGTTGTGAAGGCACCGGTTCGACTGTCTATTACGGTAACACCATGTAGTTGTAGCTCATCTACCTCGCTATATACCGTGACATCTGTTAGGTTCATAGGTTCTTTTAGGGGGATGCGTCCGCCACCTGTGGCCAGTGATGGTGGGATGTTGACGGTATGGCTGGTGCCGTCAGTAAGTCTAAGCTGTAGTTGCCCTAATAGGGGTAAGTTCTGTTTGTTCGTCGCGGAAAGTACCAGGCCTATATCTGTGGCGAGAAAAGTGGGTACTACTTTCATGTTGGTGCTCGCACCCGGTGGTAGCGTAACCTGGAATTGCAGATCGTAAAATACATCATTACGCCATATATCTTCCAGTTTGTCGGCTACCAGCCATCTCGTATTGGTAATATTCAGGAGCCAGTTGTCGGGGGTAGTTGTTACTTTCTCGCGGAGCCTCCCGTCTTCAGTGAGCTTATTTTCTGGTGTGAACTGGCGCACGAAATTGGCGTAAGTTCGTAATGGGAGCACGCCTCCATCGTACCCGTCTATGGTGGGAATGCGCCAACTGAGAGGAAGATTTGGTGCAAGCACTTCTTTGGATTTTGTCGCATTGACAGCTAAGGTTACCGAGTTTTCCGATAGGATCATGTTTAATCTGGCGCGCATCTCCTCTAAGTCGCCTGGGTCAAATTGTAAGCGTGCCATTGAAAAGATACGGTCTGGAACCGGCATGTCATCACGGTGAATTAGCAGTTGTGTCATTGGTGCTCGGACGCTTGAATATGCTTCTGCAGCTGTTAGATTTCTAACCGGAAGTTGTAATGAAGCTAACCCGAGTTCTAATGCAATTAAGACCGTTAGGTAATCACGTGCTTTACTGGGAAACAGGAGTGCTGCCAGAGCACCAATGAGCACGAACGTCCATGCGCCTATGTCTAATGGCGCAGGTATGGGCAGCGGCCCTGTTTCGCCGGGGGACATTACTCCGGTGCTGACAAATGCTAGTGTGACCAGGATAAGTGTGCAACTTACAAAGATTAGTATCAGTCGTCGCCGTTGAGCAGTTTCGACTGTCATCATCCGATCAAATCCCAATCCGGCGAGCAGAGATGTTCCTATCGCCCATAGGGCTAGCCATCGTGCGGGTGCTCGAAACAAATCGAATCCCGGTGCGAATTTTGCCAGTGCCCAATAGATCGGGTTGTAGGCTCCGAGTGCTAAAAAGATACCGCAGCAAGAAAGCGCAATCGCTGGTAGTGCGAATGTCCTACTAGGCTTATTGCTGAGTATTCCTGTGATTGCCAGTAGCAGACCTGTTATGCCGATATATCCCAAAAATTCAGTAAATAACGGGCGACTGAAACTGGGTAGGAGAGCACGTCCTAGGAGTACTGGATTGAGAGAAAAAGACAATGCTTCGGTTAAACTAAGACCCGAACTGCGCAGGGAGTAACGTGCGAGTTCGAGTGCTGGAATCAATTGTGCACCTGCGATTGAAGCTCCCAGTATTGTGAAGGTAAGAAGCGTCATAGAACTACGTATGGCAGATACCCGATTGGTTCTTCTACTATTGGCGAGCATTGATGTGAGCCACCACAGTATTGCAGATGCCAGTGTAATGAAAGTGGTTTGGGTGTGTCCAGCTAGTAATTGGAGTGCCAATACAGCTGCAAATGTTAGTCCAGCTCGCGTTCGCTCCCGTGCGGAAGATGCGGTGATTTGAAGGTGTGTGCTCAGTAGCACCCAAGGCATCCAGGCGAGTGCCTGCAGTTGGTTTACCTGCTCTATCTTGCCAGTCAAGTGTCCCCCAAGTGCGAACAAGATTGAGGTAACAGTGGCTGCAGTCGCGCTTACGTGGAGGACACGCCGTGCTAGCTTGAATGCCCCAACGGCAGCGATTAACAAGTGTGCAATCACTGCTAGTTTGACCGCAGTGGGAATTTCGAAAACTACTAGTGGCCAGTTCAGTGGGT
>JAKUPR010000019.1:0-5650 GCA_022450585.1 Anaerolineales bacterium
ATCGAACAACAAACCCGCCCGCCAGACGAAGTGATTATCTGTGACGGTGGTTCCAGCGACAACACTTTATCAGTCATCTATGAGTATAGTCATAGACTTCCTATACGTATACTTACGCGGACGGGAGCTAACATCTCCACAGGTCGCAACACAGCAAACAAGGCCGCGCATGGGGACAGCAACGCGGTAACCGACTCCGGGGTAAGATTAGCACCCGAGTGGCTCGAACAATTGGTCACACCTTTTGGCCAAGAAAAAGTCGTGCTCGCAGCAGGTTTCTTTCTTGCTGATGCTCAGACGATTTTCGAAATGGCGATGGGAGCAACAGTACTACCCGCATTGGACGACATCAACCCCGCATCATTTCTGCCATCCAGTCGTTCTGTTGCTTTCCGAAAAACAGCGTGGGAAGCCATAGGAGGTTACCCCGAATGGCTGCACCATTCCGAGGATGTGGTGTTTGATTTGAGAATGCGTGAGCGTTTCGGCGATTTTGTGTTTGTACCTACAGCACTGGCTTATTTTCGACCACGAGAATCTCTAAAAAGCTTCGCACGGCAATATTACCTCTACGCCGCCGGCGATGGCCACGCTGGCATTTTCGCGCGACTACACTTTGTACGCTACTTCACTTATCTAATAGCGGTACCCTTAGGCCTGTATGCAGCCCTGACTGTGAGTCCTGCGATCTGGATGCTAGGAGTTCTTGCCAAGTTAGCTTATCTCCGACGGCCCCTGATTCGTGCGAATCGCCTGTGGGGGTCTCTGTCACCGATGCAGCGCAGCAATGTGATACTGCTTCTACCGATAATCCGTTTAGTCGGAGACATGGCAAAAATGCTTGGTTACCCAGTCGGCCTATGGAAAAAACTCACCAAGGGAAAGAAATGAAGTATCGTCCCACCCTCATCGTTCCAATCCTGATGACAGTTGCACTCGCGGCCGCCGGTGGAGCATTGGCAGGCGGCACAGCTGTGTACCTAGCCATACAAGATTCGCTAGCAGCAACACCCTCCCTGTCCGGTACGCTAACTGCGCCAACAATTATACCTGCAGCGACTGTGGAGAAACGACCACCAGAGACTAGTGTCGAGGTGCGCACCGTTACTATAAATACCGCTGTCACTGATGCAGTTGAGAGCATCAGCCCGGCCGTCGTGACCATACTCAATGTATCTAGTCGAGGCCAACAGCAAGGATCTGGATCGGGGGTTATATTTTCAGCGGACGGCTATCTACTCACCAATAACCACGTCATCGAGGGAGGAGACAGTATAGAGGTTGTGTTCATGGATGGTGGTTCTGTCCCAGCTAAATTAATCGGTGCGGATACGTTCTCAGATATCGCCGTATTGCAAGTATCACCACCCTTGCCCGGAATAGCTGAGTTGGGAAATTCAGACGTGCTGCGTCCCGGCGAAAGTGTCATCGCCATTGGATCGCCACTGGGAGACTTCAAAAACACAGTAACCGTAGGAGTAGTCAGCGCAACTGGGCGCATGGTTGATACTGGTCGTGGTTACCAACTAGAAGATCTCATTCAGACCGATGCGGCGATCAATCAGGGAAATTCTGGGGGTCCGCTTGTCAATCTATCCGGTCAAGTCATCGGTCTGAACACACTTATCGTACGAGGAGGTGGGTTCGGAAGCGCACTGGCGGAAGGCCTTGGGTTCGCTGTAGCTTCTAATACAGTGCGCGCTGTTAGCGATCAGATTGTCCAAAATGGTTATGTAGCACGTCCTTACCTTGGAATTCGATGGGAATCAATTAATCCAAGAATTGCGTGGGTATACGACCTACCAGTCGATTGGGGTATCTACGTGACAAGAGTAGCAACTGCATCTGCTGCGGCCCTAGCCGGTATCCAGCCAGGAGACATCATTGTAGCCCTTGGAGAAACACCTCTGGACGAGGAACACCCATTCATCAATGCGCTGCTAGCATACCAACCAGGTGATACTTTGACTGCCTCAGTGGTACGAGGCCTAGAAGTTCACTCTATTGATCTGGTTCTGGGAGAAACCCCAGGGTAAATCACAGTCAGCCCCTATACACCGACTGACACTCAGACATCGTAGACACAGAATCTGCCCAGACCCGCGTCCATCGACTTGCAACGCAATAATCCAGAATATCGTCAGGCTGAGCCGCATTAGGAGGACAGCCAAACATTAACCCCAAGCTGCGTTGGTACGTGTAAGCGACTATCCACGAGCAAATCGGATAGTCATCCATACGAGCTAGCCTTCGAAAAAAATAGTGGTTGTCCAGCAGACGGTCGAGCGCGTGCGCAAGTAGCTTGAAGACACCATACAAGCGACCCTCATAATTCCGTGCCTTTGCCGTAATACTTTCCTTTTGCTGCGCACTCAATCCGCCAGGGACGCGGGACACTAGGACTTTAGATCGTGAAAAGGAATTGGCACTTAGATGCCGAACTCTAACGCGTATTCCAACCGTATCTATAACCATTACCTTACTCGCCACTTCCAACACCAACGCTGTATGTGAGGCCCACGAGGGCGCCTCTGCGGAGGAACGTGTCACCCATCGAATAGCACGCGAAAAAATGCTGCCGCCCTGCACATGCACAATATCTCCCACTTCAATGATATGGGGATGTCTAGATAGCACATCCCAACCAACGCGAGGAGCCGGAAGGTCATGCCAATAATCGACAGAGCTGGTACCTTTGTTTCCCGATATTTGCGATGCCATCTAAAGCAAGGTAAAAGACAGTCCTTTAGGATTCATACAGACAGCACACCGCCCTATTCAGGGTTGAAAGTCCCAGCAACATTCACTGTCCCTCGTGTGATAAGCACAGAAATAGCAATAAATCCCACCACAGCAAGTGCCGCAATGTTAACGCCCGAGTATCCATATGCACCGTAGATACTGCCACTGGCAAGACTTCCAACCGCCGCAGACATCGCCACCACTACCTCACTGATTCCCTGAGCCCTCCCACGTTCCTGAGAAATCAGTTCATCCGAAAATAGTGTCGAGCCAGCAATGTAACAAAGATTCCACCCCAGGCCAAGTAGAAAAACTGCAAAGTACAGGGAAACAAGAGTGACGGCAGCATAACCTGCGAACCCTGCACCAAACATTAGAATCACCCCCATCCATACCACAGGCATGCGCCCCAGACGACCGACGAGCCAACCGGTTATTGAAGCAAACGCAAACATACCCAAGGTATGCAACATCAGCGCAGTCGATATCGATAGCGTGCCATAACCTTCATAATCTATGTGTAGCGGTGTTACCACCATAACGACTACCATGCCTATCTGAGCTAAGGCCATCACAGCAACTGCCATAATGACATTCGGTAGTCGGAATATCTCGCCCATTGGTCGCATAGTGCGAGTTGATCTTGTCTCACTATCTTCTTCGCGAGAAGCAACCTGCTGTCCAAGTCGCATAGGATCCGGACGTAGAAACACTTGATTGAGTAGTATAGCAATCCCCATCAGAACGATAGTGAGCAGCCATGGTCCCGCCAAGTAAGTAATGCCGATTATTTCAGTCAATTGATCGTTTATTCCCATCACCATCCGACTAGCCAATGAGCCCACAGCGCTAGAAAACACTATCAATCCAATGGCTTTGGCGCGCTTGCCTCTAGGTGACACCTCAGCAGCGACATAACGCGTCTGCTCGATCGCGCTGCGCGACATACCAATGAGGAAAGAACCTGCGATGAACATCCAATATATACCTTGTAGTACGGATAGCGCGCCGGCACCCGCCCCAACAATCGCGGCCATAAATGCGATGGAAATACCAAGGCGTCGACCAACACGGTCCATCAACCATCCAAATGGATACGCCCCGACAACGCGACCTAATGTCGACAAAGTGGCTGGTACCCCGGCAGAAGCTTCGCTGCCCGTCAGGCGAACTGCGATAATGGAAGCCACTGTGAAGATCACCATTTGTCCCGTCGAATGAAGGCTCTTGGTGGCGAACAGAGTGGAGATAATCCGCCTAGTAGTAACTGGATTGATGTCAGTATTTCTTGTCATTACGATTCATAATCCTGATTACGCACAACCACACACGAGCACATTTTCTGCGTCTCAAATGATTTACATTCTGCACAAAGACAGTCAAAACTTACAAGTAAATCCATTAGGCTTCGCTCATCGACGGCTATGCACTTTCTGATTCGGCTGAATAAATGGAGTAAAACTCACTAAGACCCACGATGCGATTGACAAGTACCCAAGCGCTAATCGGATCCGGTGATGTATGGTTGTCACTTGAAACATTCGATTTCCACTGAAACGCCAAGCTATCACGGAAGTGAGGCCACTGTTTCCAGGCACATGCCACTGATAAGTACAACCATCACCAAATCTTTGCAGTGCGTTGTCCCACAATCAACTTCCCTGATAAACTGGAGGTCGCTTCTCAGCGAAAGCGGCAAATCCTTCCTTAGCGTCATCAGTATGAAATAGCATCTCAATCAACTCGCGTTCCAGAGCAAGCCCTGCGCCAAGATCTAGATTTGTGCCACGATGAACTGCTTGCTTGATAGATCCGATAGCTACAGTTGCCCCTTTGGTCAGGCCACGCGCAAAATCCTCAGTTTTATCCAGCAGCTCATTAGCTGGGAACAATCGATTAACTATGCCTAGCTCAAGGGCGTCACAAGGGCTAATGCGTTCGCCCGTTATCATCAACTCAAGTGCTCGGTTTGACCCAATGAGACGCGATAATCTTTGCGTACCGCCTGCTCCAGGCAGCAAACCAAGAGTGACTTCAGGTAGACCGATCGAGTATGCGCCCTCCGCAGCGAAGCGCAGATCAGCTGCAAGTGCAACCTCGAGACCACCACCAAGCGCATGCCCGTTAATAGTAGCCACAAACACTTTCTGGCTTGCAGAAATTTTGTCAAAAGTCTGATGTGCAAGATGAATTAATTCCACGTTGTCAGATACATCGTTGGCATGAAAGGCTTTAATATCAGCGCCAGCTGAGAAGAACTTGTCCGACGCGCTTTTAATGATCACTGCCTTTACTGCAGCGGATTCATTTGCCAGGGTTATGGCTAAATCTAAATCCCGAATAAAGCTAATTTCAAAACTATTAGCCGGAGGACGGTCCAGAGTGACAAAACCAACTGAATCCTGGACATCGAAAGTCACATGACGTTCTGGCATTATTATTACTCCTTATGCGAGCACACAACACAACACCAAACAAAACGGTGAATTTAGCTCGGCCTTGACTAAGGCTCCGCAATAATTGAGTCTCCTATTTTGCATGCGGCAAAACATTTGCCGACAAGTTTTTTATCATGCCGCGTTGAGTATGTCAACTGACCGACGCTATTGCAACACTTAATCTCACCATACCGTAGTATGCCCACACATATCCTATCTCAGCTTAAAGAAATGGCACTAATGAAAAAGGGGAGAGAATACTATTGCCACGTGCAAACTGAGCATTGCGTTTCCAAGCGGTGGTATTTTAATGCTAGTAGTTTTACTGGGAGTAAGAAAGCCACTAGGGTATCATACTGATATGAGATGCTACAGCCACAGATGAGCAAATATAATATCATCCACTGCACAAACGCAATCGGACGGTTGGGTCAATTTACTAGGAGCTCACATGAACTGGTGATGTGTCC
>JAKUPR010000019.1:5660-15890 GCA_022450585.1 Anaerolineales bacterium
CCAGAAAAACTTGACATCCTCTAGCGCGAACTGCTAGACTAGTATCAATTACTAGAGTTACCAAGATCTTTGTTGGGCATATTGGCTTTTGCACAAGTTTGATGAGCGTAATCTTATTTGATGGGTGTAATCTTAGTGTCACGGTCATCTGGATACCATATGCTATTTGAATGAGCGAATTCATCCGCGTCAACCGGGCGGCGACACAAGCACTTACGGCAGGAGAAACTGTTTGCCTAGCGACAGTAATACGGTCCAAGGGTTCTGCACCCCGGCACGTTGGCGCACGCATGTTAATCCTGCCTAGCGGAGACACGCACGGTACAATCGGCGGAGGTACTCTGGAGCATAGTGTAATAAAGGACGCTTTGCGGTTGCTTCCCAAGGGTCACGCAGAGCTAAAGAATTACGTTTTTGATCCCCGCGGCAGACCAGACTCAGTGGGTTTATGCGGTGGAGCTGTGGATATATTAATGGAAATACTGCGTCCCGATCCTACACTACTTATAGTCGGCGCTGGACATATTGCCAAGCCGCTAGCACAGATGGCTGCTCTGTTAGACATGCGTGTTTCCGTAGTTGATGACAGAGAAGATTGGGCTAATCCAAAGCGATTCCCCGACGCCTCCGAGATTCACGTCATCGATTATGAGCCAAACATGGAAATTCTGGCTCCTATCCCAACAATCATCACTTCAACGACATATGTGGTCATTACCACTTGGGGATATGACTTGCCAGCACTGGAACAGGCCCTAGATGCCAAGCCAGCCTTTATCGGATTAGTAGCTAGCCCTGTCAAGGCTCGAGAGTTATTCCAACGTTTATTATCTAAAGGTATTTCCGCAGAAACTTTGCGACAAGTGCACACCCCAGCTGGCCTAGACATCGGTGCAGAATCACCAGCCGAAGTTGCCTTATCGGTGCTTGCAGAAATAATTAGCACGCAGCGTGATGCAAGCGGTACGGCTCTGCGAGTGGAAAGAGGCCAGATTCTGGAAAAGTTACTTTCAAAAGCCTAGATTGATACATCAGTTTTGTCCACTTATGATTTAGATTGACAAAAATAACATGACCAAAGAAAAACCCGCTGGATTCAACCGTCGTGAACTCCTTCAAGCTACTGCTACAGTAGCCGCTGGGTATACTGCTGTTCCACTACTAGCTGCGTGCAGCAGCAGCGATGCTAGGCCAGCAAAGATTGGAGTGTTACTGCCGTACTCGGGAATATACGCTGTCCTGGGCGAGAGTATAACCGAAGGAATAAGAATGTACCTCGACGAAATCGGTAACCAATCCGGCGGCCGCCGGATTGAGATCATCACTGAAGACAGTCAGATGATGCCGGATGTGGCACAGCAAAAAGCGCGTAAACTCGTCGAGCAGGATGAGGTAGATTTCGTTGCCGGAATTGTCAGTACCGGAGTACTTTATGGCCTACGCGACTATTTTGATAGCGCAAAGAAGCTGCTCATCTGCGCAAATGCCGGTGGTAACAAAATCAGCCGCGAACTTAGAACACCATACATATGGCGCACCTCGTTCAGCAATTGGCAACCCAACTGGCCACTAGGAGACTGGGCATACAAAAATGTAGCCCAGAAGGTATTCATGAGTGCCCCAGATTACGGAGCTGGACACAACATGGTGGACGCATTTGCAAATAGCTTCCAAGCACTAGGAGGTCAGATCTTGGGAATGCAATTCACTCCCTTCCCAACCATGGGAGACCCAGCCCCATTCATTACTGAAATCCAGGGCTTAGACCCACCAATGGTATTCTGCTTCTACAGTGGCGCATCAGCTGTGTCATTTGTACAGTCTTACGGAGAGTTCGGCCTGACAGATAATATTCCCCTTGTGTGTGCTGGATTTACAGTGGAGGAAGATGTGCTACCAGCCCAAGGCACAGCTGCTCTAGGAGCACTAAGCTCTCTGCATTGGTCACTATTGATAGACAATCCCATCAACAAGAGGTTTACCGCCGCTTACAAAAACAGAACCGGCAAAGATGCCAATGTTTTCGCTGTTCAGGGATACGATACTGGGCGCGTAATCGCAGAGTTGCTGATAGCCGTGCAGGGAGACACCAGTGACGTGAACAGAATGATAGACTATCTCGCAGGAATAAGCTTTGACAGCCCCCGTGGCCCTTTCAATCTGGACAGTCAATCTCAGAATCCCAGCCAACACATCTACGTACGCAGGGTTGATGAAGTCGATGGTGCACTGCACAATGTAGTCATAGAAGATCTTGGTGCATTCACAGACCCAGGAGACAATTCGCTCGGATAGACGGTTTGCGACCTTTACCAATAATTTCGTTTCTGGCCTACGTTTTTTTGGATTCATCGGTACAACATACAATTAGCACAACGCCCACGAGAACATGGAAACACTTGTAATTCAAACCTTAAATGGTCTAGTGTTCAGTATGTTGCTGTTCGTGATGGCCGCCGGATTGTCGCTGATATTCGGCCAGATGGATGTAATCAACCTAGCGCATGGATCCTTTTATTTGTTAGGAGGTTACATTGGCTTTACCATGATACGTCAATACGAAAACTATTGGTTAGCATTAATTATTGCTCCAGTTATCGTAGGTACTATTGGCTTCATAATTGAATATGCGATTCTGAGACGCATTTACGGTCGGCACCACCATCTTAATCAAGTGTTGTTCACATTCGGATTGGCGCTGGTTGCCGCGGACCTCATTCGTTGGAACTGGGGTTCATACGTCATCACTGTGGCTGCACCGCCCCAATTACAGGGCCAAGTCCCGTTCTTGGGGATTCAATTCCCCGTTTATCGCCTTGCGGTCATTACATTTGGTCTGACTATAGGTGCAATTCTCTGGATTGGAATTGAACGCACGCGCATTGGCATGATATTACGAGCTGGTGTCTCCGACGCAAAGTTGCTGAGCGGATTTGGAGTCAATATCCAGTTAGTTTTCTCAGGTGTATTCGCTATGGGCACTGCATTAGCTGCCCTAGCAGGAGTGATAGGAGCCCCAATCCATAGTCTATACCCAGGTTTGGATTTTGAAATCTTAATTCTCACACTCGCGGTCGTTGTCGTCGGAGGATTAGGAACCCTTAAGGGAGCGTTTCTAGGTAGTTTATTGATTGGAATGGCTGATACTTTTGGAAAAACTTTCTTACCTGAATTCGCCCTTTTCTTAATTTTCGCTGTGATGGCAAGTGTATTGATATTGCGTCCTTCGGGGTTGTGGGGACTGAGAGGACAAAGATAATCACACACATCGCTACAGCCCGATCATGGCTTGCGGCCAATAGCAGATGGGTACTCATACTCACCTTAATTCTGGCGCTGATATTTCCATTCAGTGTCAAAACTTACATACTTAGCTTAGGAATTGAAGTACTCATCTTTGCTATCTTTGCTATGAGCCTAGATTTGCTCTTGGGATACACTGGCTTACCGTCATTAGGGCATGCAGCCTTTTTCGGATTGGGAGCCTACATTCTAGCTTACGTTAGCAGTAATAGTGAGCTTGCGCTAGGCTTAACGGACAATCTACTGATTACACTGCCCATTGTGATACTCGGAACTGCGCTCAGTGCGGTGATTCTGGGATTTCTTGCCCTGAGAACAAGCGGGGTTTTCTTCCTCATGATTACCCTGGCATTTGCCCAAATGCTATTCAGCATTGCAATTCGATGGTCAAGTGTCACTGGCGGATCTGATGGCATGACAGGAGTGCCGCGCCCAACACTAGGTATTGGTACATGGCACCTTTCATTTACCGATCGCGCTGACTTTTATTATTTGGTTTTGGCATTTTTTTGCATTACCTGGTTTCTGTTACGATACATTGTGCGAAGTCCATTTGGACTAGCTTTGCGGGGAATCCACGCCAATGAGCAACGAATGCGGGGGTTAGGATACAATACTTTTCGCTACAAATTTACAGCATTCATTGTATCGGGTGTAATTGCAGGCATCGCCGGAATGCTATTGTCCCAATACTTCTGGCATGCAGTCCCACATAATCTCTTCTGGAACATGTCAGGCCAAGCATTAATAATGGTCGTAGTAGGAGGACCCGGCACACTGACAGGACCAGTCATAGGTGCAACGCTAATGCGATTGTTACCCAACTTTGCAAGTACATACACCGAGCTATCAGAGACACTAATGGGGTTAGTACTGATACTATTTGTACTACTGGCTCCCGGTGGAATCTTCGGCATCTTCCACAAGAAACGTTAGAATGCCGATAAATACCCTAAAAGTATCTCGATTGTCCAAACATTATGGCGGATTAGCTGCACTTGCAGACGTCAATCTAAACGCCCGCACAGGAGAGCGAAGGGCCATTATAGGTCCCAATGGAGCTGGGAAAACCACACTGCTAAATATCATTACCGGGGAAGTTAAACCCACAGAAGGAACAATCTTTCTTGGTAATCGGGACGTCACATCTTTGTCAGTTCACAAACGCGTCAACCTAGGAATTGCTTATACCTCCCAGAAAAACAATCTATTTGACAACTTAAGCGTGTTTGAGAACGTGTGTATAGCAGTCCAGCAGCATCTTGGAATGTTCCAACATATGCTTGGATTTTCGGAATCCGTTGAAAAAGTTGTTGATTCAGCCCTTGGGCTGCTTAACTTGGTTGGACTTGCCACCGAAAAAAAACAGCTTTCGAGCACTTTATCTTATGGACAACAGCGCGCTCTGGAGGTTGCTCTAGCGTTGGCGACAAAACCAAAGGTATTATTATTGGATGAGCCTACTGCTGGTATGTCTCCAGCTGAGACTGAGGAGATGGTGGAGTTGATCCGTAATCTTCCTCGCTTGCTGACACTTTTAATAGTTGAGCATGACATGGACGTAGTATTCAAACTGGCTGACCAGATTACCGTGCTCCACTACGGCAAGGTGGTCACTGAAGGCACTCCGAGTGAGGTGCGTGCCAATAGCCTAGTACAAGAAACATATTTAGGGCAACACAAATCGTAAGGGAAACCATCGGAAACAAAGGACATTCACGGACAGCACATTTATGACAAGATCTGTAGCTGCCACAAAGCAAGGGAATAACATGGACACCGGTTCAGCATGTTAGTTGTTGACAACATACACACTTACTATGAGGAAAGTCATGTGCTTCAGGGAATCTCGCTACAGGTAGAATCAGGCGAGACTGTAGCAATATTAGGGCGTAACGGAGCGGGAAAATCTACCGTTGTTAAGTCGATAATCGGATTTCAGCAGCCACGAATTGGACGCGTCCTGTTCTCTAACGTCAACATCACGCACTTGCCCTCTTATCGTATTGCTCGCTTAGGAGCCGGGCTGGTACCTCAGGGACAGTCTATTTTCCCAACACTTACTGTTCGGGAGAACATCATGCTAGCATCTAGAGGCATACAGAAAGGAATCTGGAACTTAGATCGCGTACTGGCAACCTTCCCCAATCTTGGCGAGCGCTTAACTCACCGCGGCTGTGACCTGAGCGGCGGCGAACAAAAATTGATAGCAATCGTCAGGGCCCTCATGACAAACCCGAGAATGTTGATGCTAGACGAGCCTTCAGAGGGGCTTGCACCGCTCATAATAGAGGAAATCGGGCTTATCATCCGCTCACTTCGGGATCAAGGTGTTTCTGTATTACTGGTAGAGCAAAACCTAAATTTTGCCTTCGAGGTTGCAGATCGCATTTATGTAATGAGTAAAGGACGCATAGTATTTCATGGCAATCCAGAAGAACTGAGAAGAGACGAAACATTCCTGCAATTTCACCTGGGATTATAGGCCTTCAATAGGTATCTTATAGCCAAGAAGAGATAAATACTGCGGATGCAGCACGTAACAACCCAACTAATACGTCGTTATCAACAGTTTAGATACGGCCGAGAATAAACCAGCGAGTGAAACCTTTTTCTTGGATGACAGTAGACTCAGCTTAAGGTTATAAATAATCTGTTTCCGACGGCATTGCTCCATATGATTTGGTATCATTAGACGATCATGTTTCCACTACGCGATACGAACAAATCGAAAACTTTTCCCGCCACAAACTGGCTCATTATCATGGCTAACATTGGTGTATTTGTGATGCAAAGCGGGCTGTCCAATGAGGAAACTAAGATACTACACCATACGTTAGGCGTAGTTCCGGCAAATTTCTTGAGTGGCCATCCGTTGGCAGCGATTTCGCTTCTTAGTTATCAGTTTCTTCACGGAGGATTCTGGCACCTAGTGAGCAACATGTGGTTCCTCTACATTTTCGGTGACAATGTAGAGGACCGAATGGGTCATACACGCTATTTTATGTTCTATCTGCTTAGTGGAGTGTCTGGAGGGCTGTTGCAGATATTGCTTGGTCAGACTGCCACAAGTCCTATGATTGGCGCCAGTGGCGCAGTCGCCGGAATACTTGGTGCATACTTAATCCTATTTCCGCGCGCACGAGTGGTCACATTCGTACCCATTTTTTTTCTTCCATGGTTTGTGAAAATACCCGCCGTGATTTATCTCGGGCTGTACTTTATTTCGCAATTCTCCAATGCCCTCACCGGACTAAGCATGGCAGCAGGTGGCGGGATTGCATACTGGGCACACGTAGGCGGTTTCTTGGCTGGATTCGCGCTAGTACGCCGCTTCTCTCGACGTATTGAGATTGTACAATTCCAGCCTCCATCCTAACCCGGATAGCCTATCGTTAACCTCAATGTCCGCAATTAATTGGTGCGCTCTAGCAATTGATGAGCCATAGCTTGCAACGCGTCACCCGCTTGCCCGACAGGTCTAGCAGCCGTCAGGCTACTAAGCGCTAGCTCTACTTGTTCGCGCTCAATTTCCTGAGCGGACACTCGGGCACCACACTCCTGCAACAACCTGACCGCATGATGTACATATTCATCGCTGGATGTGGCCGATAGGTAAAGGTCTCGAAATTCGGCGGAGCGATTCATACCAATAATCACAGGTAACGTTTTTTTTCGCGCCCGAAGATCCGAGTCAGTAGGTTTACCAGTACTATCCCTTTCGCCCCAAATGCCGAGAATGTCATCACGAACCTGGTAGGCAAGTCCCAACGCGTGTCCAAACGCACGATAATGCTCACACTGTTCCTCCGTAGCGCCAGCAGCTAAGGCTCCTATCTCTGCTGCGACAGCGATGAGTGAAGCTGTCTTCCCAGAGACCATATCCCAGTAGGCCGCTTGGTCTATATATTCAGCATTCTCAAATTCAAGATCGCAGTGCTGCCCATCCGTCAACTCAAGACAAGACTGATCCAGAAGACTCAGTGCTTGCAAACGCGTTTCAACTGGGAGAACGGTTGCACGTTGCACAACCAGATGTGCATGGACAAACAGCGCATCTCCAGCATTGATGGCTTGGGGTTTACCTGAAAGCACCCACAGCGTAGGTCGACCCCTTCGTAATTCACTCTCATCTTGAATGTCATCATGTATCAGAGAAAAATTATGAACTAACTCGACAGCACCCGCTAATGGCAATGCATCTCGCCAATGACCTCCAGAAGCATCTGCAGACAATAAGGTGATTAAGGGACGAGTGCGCTTGCCCACAGAACCTACCTGTTTCTGATGCGCATCCGATAACTTATTTTAATGCAAGATGTGGGATGACGTATTTATAGTGTCTTCGTGATAGTTCAATGGTGAACGCTGATGTGCATGCAATTCGGTGAGATATTCTCCCTTAAGTATGTCCAGAGCACTGGTATTCATTTGTCGTTTATCGCTGCAAAAGTCGAGTCTGCTGCAACTCACCGATGTCCTTACTACCCGCGCAAAACATGCTTATGCGGAGCTGTTCTTCAATGATTTGCACTGCCTGAAGTACAGCTTCTGAGGAACGCACTGCTGCCTCGAGAAATGGTCGAGCTATGCCAGCTAACGATGCCCCCAAAGCTATAGATTTCGCTACGTCAACCCCATTTCGCAATCCTCCGGATGCAATTACGATAATTTCTGGGGAACAGTTTCGTGCATTACAGAGTGCCTTTGCAGTAGAAATACCCCAATCCGCGAAGGCAGTTGCTACTTTCTTTTGGATTTCATTTTCAGATCGATGCATCTCCACCTGACTCCAAGAAGTACCGCCGGCACCAGCAACGTCTATGGCGGCCACTCCTGCGGCAGCTAGAGCACGGCAGGTTTCCTCTGAGAAACCCCAACCAACTTCCTTAGCCACAACTGGAACACCATCACGCGCTAAAGCGGAACACACTTGCTCAACTTTAGCTAACAATCCTGAAAAATTTGTGTTCCCCTCCGGCTGCAGGGCCTCCTGTAAAGCATTGAAATGGAGCACCAGCACGTCGGCCTGTGCCATTTCAATTATACGTCGGCAATCCTCCAACGCGATACCGTAATTGAGCTGTACTGCTCCCAGATTTGCAAGAAGAAGCACATCAGGAGCAACATCACGCACCTGGAAGCTCAACACTGTTTCGGGATACTCCAAAGCCACCCGCATCGATCCAAGACCAAGAGCAACACCTCCCTGCTGAGCAGCCTCCGCTAGAGTACGGTTGATATCACCCGCTATTCGAGTACCACCGGTCATACAAGAAATGAGCAATGGAACGGAGAGTGGTCTCCCGAAGACCGTCAAAGTTGTGTCAACCGCAGTCATGTCAAATTCAGGCGCAGCTTGATGGTCAAAATACAACCCCTCTAACCCGTTGCTTACCCCATTAGATTGAACATCGTGCTCCAAATTGATCCTAATATGGTCATCCTTGCGTACGGTAGTCGTAACTTCTGTCATCTTTCGGTGTTCCATAAAGTTGAACACAACCATATTATCAGGACAGCTTGAGCCTGTCAATCATAGGCACAAAATACAACATTGACAAACGATGGGCGACGGTTATAATGTTCCGCTGAAAAGTAGAGCAGGAGAAAAAATTATGTCTGACACAAATGACACACTAGAACAGGTACGGGAAATAATCACTGAGTTACTAGGAGTAGATGCTGACGAGGTCGTTCCTGAAGCCCGCTTCCGTGAAGAACTGGGGTCAGATTCACTTGACCTAGTTGAGCTCATCATGGCCTTCGAAGACAAATTTGGAGGAGAAATCTCCGACGAGGAGGCCCAGGGAATCACTACCGTGGGCGAAGCTGTCACCTATATTGATACAAACATGCGCTGAACCTCACCTTTCCCGTCAACAGAGCGTGACGACATAGTGCCCACTTAGACTTTCACGCTCTCAATTATTTCAGCAATAACTGTTTGTCTGATCACAACCTGCTTGACACGGTCTTTGTGAGACTAAGCTCTCTGCCTACGGCTATAGCATTATGGACGAAACAATATTCATGGTGCTTGCACTAACTTGACCTTTTTTCTCCTTAAAAGTTTTCTGAAGACACCAAAGAGCGCAAAAATGACTACGGGAGCACAATGAACAATCATCGACTCCTCATTCGAATCAAGACCGTGTTTCTCGTTGTGGGAATAACACTCACGGGATGCTTTATTGAACAAGTTCCTTCGACACCACAGGAGCAAGCGACAGAGATCCTGCCGAAGCAACAAAGCGTCACCCCGAACCTCTCAAGCGAGACAAGATCTGCTCACGACAATAACACAAAAACAAATCCTGATGCAGAGGGGATACTATTAAATAGTATTTTCACCACAGTAGCTCCATCAGTTGTCCATATCAAAGTGAGTAAACAGATGTCACAATTAACTCGCCCATTCGAAATCCCTTTGCCCGACGCACCAGATGAATTTTTCCGTCGGGGAGAAGGTTCCGGTTTCGTGTTGGATAAGTACGGACATATTGTCACCAATTATCATGTCGTACAAAACTCCGAACGATTAGAAGTAACATTTTTCGACGGCATCACAGCCCGCGCCGAAGTGATTGGTGGCGACCCCGACAGCGACCTGGCAGTCATACAAGTAACCGTCAACAGCTCAATGTTGCAACCAGTAATACTAGGTGATTCTGACCAAGTGTTTATCGGCCAACGTGCAGTAGCAATTGGGAACCCATTTGGGCAAACATGGACACTTACTACTGGGATAGTAAGTGCAATTGGACGTACATTACGATCTGGAAATAGTCCGTACTCCATACCTGAAATGATTCAAACTGATGCAGCCATAAATCCCGGAAACTCAGGAGGACCACTTTTGGATACGGAAGGAAAAGTAGTAGGCGTCAACACGATGATCCTCTCACAATCCCGCTCATCAGCAGG
>JAKUPR010000019.1:15900-26159 GCA_022450585.1 Anaerolineales bacterium
TGGTTTTGCAGTGCCTGTAAATATAGTCAAACAGATTGTGCCAAGTTTAATCGAGATGGGCCACTACAGCTATCCATGGCTGGGTATCAGCGGCAACAATCTTTCCCTGGACATAATCGAGGCCATGGAACTGAATCCGCTGCAACGAGGCGCGCTGGTAATGGAAGTGCTTGATGATAGCCCAGCAGCACGCGCCGGCCTGCGTGGCAGCAAAGAGATAGCAGAGGTGTCCGGCCAAGAATTCGCCACTGGTGGTGATATCATTGTTGCAATCGAGAACACTTCTGTTCAAAGGATGGGCGACTTAATCGCATATCTGGTAAAACGTACCCGTCCAGAAGACAAAATCACCTTGACGGTGCTGCGCGATAATGAGGAGATATTACTCCCAGTCACCCTTTCACCAAGACCAGAAAGCTAAACATAGCAGCCATGATAATTGGAATGCTGACCGACACGTATAAACCATATATCAGCGGAGTCACAAACCACGTCGCTCTTACCAAGCAGACACTTGAAGACACCGGGCACAGGGTTTTCGTGTTTACATTTGGAGGACAAGATTTTGTAGACGATGAGCCTGACGTAATCCGATCTCCAGCAGTCCCATTGGCAGATACTGGTTATAATCTTTCGTTCCGTTACAGTCGGTTAGCTCAGCGCAAGTTGGCCACAATGGACATAGCCCACGTGCATCATCCTTTTGCTAGTGGCCGAATGGCACTGCGCTACTGCCAGAAGCGTGGGATTCCCATCATCTTCACTAATCATACTCGGTACGATCTATATGCTCAGGCATATCTACCGCACCTACCTGGAACCGTTCCCGCAGCTTTCCTGAACGCATTCCTACCTGGATTCTGCCGCCAGTGTGATCTGGTCGTTTCACCATCACCTAGCCTTGAGACACTGCTGCGAAAGTATGGCGTAGACTCTCCCATTGAAATCGTACCTAACGGAGTAGAATTAAGTGGCTTCGACCAGGAGAGAAATGGGATTCAGCGCGTAGACCTTGACCTTGACCCCAGTGATCGAGTACTGATTTACGTAGGACGTCTCGGGCCAGAGAAAAACCTAACGATGATGCTGCGAGCATTCGCTGGAGCACAATCCGCAGTGGATAACCTACGCCTAATAATAGTTGGCGATGGCATCGAGAGAGACAACCTGCTAGATTGGTGCATGCGCAGCGGCATCAATGAGAAGGTGCGTTTCATTGGTAAGGTTCAGTACTCAAAAGTCGTGGATTATCTGCGGCTAGCTGACGCCTTCATCACTGCTTCTGTGTCCGAAGTCCACCCACTTTCCATTATAGAGGGTATGGCTGTGGGTTTGCCTGTAATTGGCATCCGGTCTCCCGGCGTGGGTGACATTATTCAAAATGGTGTGAACGGCATATTATCAAGTAACGACATCGCTGCATTCACTGCATGCATAGTTAGAATCATGATAGATGACTCTCTGCGCAAACGCATGAAAACCGGTGCCAAAGAGAAATCCAAGGACTATGATGTCCAACAAACCACCGCTCAATTGATGCTTCACTACCAAAAGATCATTCGTAACAAATCAGAAATACCTAAGCTGCGCACAGACACCACCCGATGAGAAATTTCTAGCCGTGAAGACCACACGGCATGATCATGAGAACAAAGGTGGAAGCAAAAGTCCCATAGTGGCATGTAACAACGAGTACTGTAACGGCTAGGCATAAATAATGCTCAAGGCTGACAACCATTGGTGCTAACGGACGGGAAACCCCTCTTTGAAAAACATTGATTTCGAAAAAAACACAATTTTCAGTCGAGGAACCTTTGCGCTGTTGGCAGCAGTTGTGTTGATGGTCACATTTCTAGCAGGATACGGAACATGTATCGTACAAAGGTGCTCACAACCTGATGAATTTACCCTCTTATCTCAAGCACATGGTATTCTCAGGGAGAATTTCTACGGCATTGCACCAGACAAAACTCAATTTGAGTATGGCATGATTCGTGGAATGTTGTCAGAACTTGAGGATCCTTATACGACCTTTAACGAACCAGGAGCAGCTGAACTAGATGCAGACCGACGCTCAGGGGCTTTCGGTGGCATCGGTGCACACATAAACAAGAATAGCAACGGCCAATTCATCCTGACGCCTCTAGAAAATTACCCTGCTATACGCGCCGGGATTCTGACGAACGACCAATTGTTATCTGTAGACGGTAACTCGATCTCCACTGAAACCACCATAGAGGAAGTGATATGGCAAATTCGAGGTGAAATAGGTACATCTGTTAACCTAACTATCAGAACTGGAACGGAAGCGCCTCGTAAGCTATCCATCAGTCGCATAGAGATTGAGATACCGTCTGTGAGTTGGCATCAAATGGAACAGGATACTACAATCGGAGTAGTCGATATTGAGCGCTTCAGCCACAACACTGAAAATGAAGCAGAGGAAGCAGTGAAAGCACTAGTTAAGTCAGGTGTTACGCGCCTGATTTTGGATTTACGTGGGAATGGTGGCGGACTCCTTGAATCCAGCGTAAGCGTAGCCAACCTATTCCTAGAAGATGGTGTAATTATGTATCAGGCTAGTCGAGGCGAGAAGGAGGAGAGCTTTCACGCAAGTAGTAAGGAAGTGGCCAAAGACATTCCACTCGTGGTCTTGGTGGACAACTACTCAGCCAGTGCCGCTGAGATTGTGGCCGCTGCGCTTCAAGAACACGATCGAGCAGTACTTATTGGACAGCAAACATTCGGAAAGGGTTCAGTTCAGTTGATTTTCAATCTCGCAGACGATTCTAGCCTACACGTTACAAGCGCAAACTGGTTCACAGCCAACCGGACGGCTATCGAAAGCAAAGGCATTACTCCAGATATTCTCATTGAGACGAACGGACAATCTGCCGAAAATGACTTGACACTCAACCGAGCCGTATCTTTCCTAAACAACAGCGCCAATGAAAATCGGCACAGATCCAAATAAAACGATACCCATTATGATCATATATCGCACGCCATGAAAACCTTAGCATCCAAAAAGATCATTGCCCAAAATCGGAAAGCGCTACGTGATTACTTTCTTCTAGAAACTATCGAGGCTGGGTTGTCACTGCTAGGCAGTGAGATAAAATCCATTCGCGCGGGAAGGGTGCAATTACGAGAGTCATATGTCATACCGAAGAACGATGAACTCTGGCTACGCAACGCGCACATAGCACGATACCCAATGGCAGCAGAGCGCAACCACGATCCCTTGCGACCTCGCAAATTGCTATTACACCGTCGCGAAATCCAGAAACTCTTGCGAAAGAGCAGCGAAGGAGGCCTGACCATTATCCCCACAAAAATCTACCTGAAAAATGGTCGAGCGAAAGTAGAAGTCGCACTAGCACGCGGTAGACGTCGACACGACAAACGAGAAGTCATCGCACGACGGGAGAGCGAGCGATCCATGCGAAAACACCTTGGACGCCGGCACTGACAGATTAATCTGACTCGTGGCATGATATAATGATGCATATGGGGATGACAGGCTTCGACGGAGGAGGCTGTCGTCAGACTGCGAGCCGAGAGGCGCCGAGCTCGAAAAATCAGCGCAAAACACAACTGGCAAATCTAATGCCTACAATGCTCTTCCCCTTGCCGCATAAACCCGGCACAGAATAGAGTAGACCTCCCAAATGGGGGTCCGTCCGCTCACTAGCGTCGCCAGCCGCGAGGGACGCGGGCGTCACAAATGCTGGCGTGCCGCGCGCGATGCCGCTAAGCGCGATCAAGACAAAGCGGCTGGCCAGATAATGACCCTGTTGGCCGGGGCTTATCAGGTAACACCCAAATTGGCCGACTACGCTCGTAGATGTTTGGCGGTGAATCCTTTCGGACCCGAGTTCGATTCTCGGCATCTCCACCTTCTTGCATCTTTTACCACTAACTTTGCCTCACGAACACTCAGTAGATGGGAGAATACCCCCTCTACACCACTAGAAAGCTCTGAAGGTTTGTTAACCGTACTATCGAATGAATAGTCGGATCGCACATGTGATGTCACGCGAAGAAATAATTGCTGTTTCTGGAGGCCTTCCTTGTGACCACGGAATTGTTATGATTCGTTAATCTGTTAGTGTTGCCATGCAATCAGTGATTCTAGCCCATTCAGGAATCGAGAGAGTTTGAGCACGCCGGCGCGGATCCACGCCAGCCGCGTGCAGAGCACCAACAATCTGCTCCCGCGATAGCCCAATTCCCTGTACAAATGCGTTCTGGATTTGCTTCCGTCGATGTGTAAAACCAGAGCGCACAACGCTAAAGAAACGATGATGATCAGGATGTGCCCAAGCACTTTGAGGGAGAACGTCTAGTCGCACAATAGAGGAATCTACATCAGGCGACGGATAAAAAACACTAGCAGGAACGTGCGCTAGGACACGTGCCGAGCAAAAGAATTGTACGCTCACCGCAAGCATACTCATTTCCCCCACTTCTGCCACCATTCGCGCAGCCACCTCCCGCTGAACTGTAAGGACGATAATCCTCGGGCGTAAACTGCCTTGCAGCAAGTGACGTACAAGTTTGCCGGTAATGTAGTAAGGAATGTTGGAAATCACCTTGAAGTTGGAAGAATCGCGCCCTGACAGCAACTCCCGGAGCTCATAGTCCAGGATGTCACCGGTGACTACCGTCACATTCTCAAAACCCTTCAACGCGTGCTCAATCACCGGCACAAACCGTTGATCTAGTTCTATAGTAACTACCTCTCGAGCCGCAAGAGCAAGACATCTGGTCAAGCTTCCCGCTCCCGAACCAATCTCCAAAACCAAGTCGTCCGAGCCCACATCGCCACCAGCAACAATCCGCTCTAACCAAATCGGATCATGCAGAAAATTCTGTCCCAAACTTTTCTTCGGGCGTATGTTAAAACTTCTAAGAAGCGAGCGCGCGCTTGTTGTCACGGTAACATCCAGGTAATCTGGTCTGCTGGAGGAACAGGAGGTCGTACATAAACGGTCAGATACGAACGCCACCAACGGAAATCGTGATCCTCATATCCTAGATCAATCATACGGCCACGTATACCGCTGCCGGTGTCTTCCGCCGTCGCCAGACCATATCCTGGAACATACAGCTGGGTACCGAGAGGGATAAGACGCGGATCTATGGCTACCATTCCTTTTTTAAGCACTTTACCAGAACGCGTAAGTCCAAACCAAGGCGCAGTTAGCGGCGTACCTGCACGGCTAGGGGAGTATGAAGTAGCTGACATGGGAATAGCACGCCAATATTCCAACGGTCCGTATGGTGTGTCGATAATTCGAATTGGGGTACTCATTCCATAACCAACAACACGCGAATTGGGAGGATTTTGCACCCATTCATCCATCAAGATGCTTTCTCCAGGAATCCCATCCTGTAGACGCACTTGTACACGTCGAGCCATCAATCCGTTCTGACCAGGTTGTACCATCCTCATTTGGTCAATTTCTAGATCAGGAACTCCTTGCCACTGTTTGTCAAAAGGAATCGGTTCATAATCTATTCTGTAATTCTCTTCTACACGAATCACTCGGATTTCATCGATCACAGGCTCTGAAAGCTCCGGGTCAGTGAAATCACGCCCGGTCAGTGTTACACCGGCATCTGCCAACACTCCAGCCACCTGCTTTCTGTGCGTACTAAAGGGAATCTCCCGTCCATCCAAATGGATAAGCACTGAGCGCGCACGCACTACTTCGATTGTCATGCCAGACCTAATTAGAGTATCTAGAGGCGGATCTACTCGATCGCCCACATAGACCTTACGTTGCGCCAGGGACAGGGCACGCCCTACAGTTACAGGTTGAAGATTAAATTCCTCAGCCTGCCCATCGTCCACCAATGTAATTGCAATAAGTTCAGGAGTCGCCGTCATGATCTCACTTTCACTTGGCAACACATCTGATGTGCAGGCACTCAAACCACCGGCACAAACAGATAAACTTAGCGCTAATCTCCTAACGACACGTAATTGCAAAAAGGGCATAACTCCAAGTCCCGCAGAAGAAAAGATGGGAGGCCCCATTTCAGTATCTTCCCGGAGGCGGAGAGGGTGGGATTCGAACCCACGATGGCTTGCACCATACTCGCTTTCCAAGCGAGCGCACTAGGCCAGACTATGCGACCTCTCCAGGCTCAAACGTTTGCGGATGGGATTATAGCACGCCAGGCAAAGCTGGTTTTATACTTCCAGCTATATCTTTGGAAACCCTGGAATATTCACGATAGCAAGACACCTCATCCAACTAGCATGACACATTGCAAAGAACCACTTGCCGAGAGATTGACTGCGGGTGTATATTACAGTAGGGATGAAAAGCCATGCATCAAACAGATATCTTCTGCGTTATGCTAAAACGCAATCAAGACTTCGTAATAGAATCCACAAAGGATTTAAGCCATTCAGATAGTGTACTGCAACTACCAGGTGACAGTAACTGCATGAACTGGATATTAGGCCACGTAGCGGTTTACCGCGATATAATGTTGTCATTAATTCTAGAGACAAGATGTATGAGTACATCCGAGATTAAACTGTACGAAAATGGCTCCACACCTATCAACTCCACGAACAAATCAGTAAGACTTGAGCAATTACTGAAGTTTTTACAGCAAAGCTTTGAGAGGCTCATGGCCTGGCTGGAAAGCAACCCGGACGGCCTGACAGCCTTGTCAGATAAGACTAGTGATTTACATAGCGATTATGGATCAACTGCAGTTGAGAAGTTTGAGTTTCTGTCCTGGCACGAAACCAACCATATCGGCGAACTACATGCCCTGCGCGAACTTGCACTTGTTTATCGTGGGAAAGGTTGGAAATAAGGGTTCATACCCATGAGTTCCACGCAGATAAGGGTAGCATCGACAACATGATAGTAACGCTTATCTGTGGTTGCATCAAACGTATGATATCAGGACAGTGGAGAACAATTGTTTATAAAACAAAACAACAATCATAAGAACAATCGCAATTCCGATCAACGATTAGTCATGGAGGCTATCAAACATGTCCGATCCTAACCAAATCGGCACCTTGCCAAGAATCGGCGAAGTGCCAAAAAAAATGTTGGCCCAAGTAGTGCGACAGGAACGTTTTGGCGATCCCCGTACCGCATTCCAGATTGAAGAAATCGACGTTCCCGAAATTAAACCACATGAGGTTCTCGTTGGCGTGATGGCAGCTGGAATCAATTATAACAACGTGTGGGCGGCACGCGGTACCCCAATAGACGTAATTCGCATACGGCAGAAGATGGGCGAGCCGTACGATTTTCACATAGGTGGCAGCGATGCAGCGGGTATTGTTTATGCAATTGGTAAAGATGTCGAGAATGTTTCCGTCGGTGACGAGGTGGTCGTCCACCACGGATGTTGGAACCATGATGATCCCTGGGTACTGAATGGCAAAGATCCGATCATAGCACCCTCAGCCGCGATATGGGGATACAACACCAACTTTGGCTCCTTTGGTCAATTCTGTATCGCACAAGCCCACCAGATATTGCCTAAGGCACTTCATCTAAGCTGGGAGGAAGCAGCTGCGCCAACACTCGTCGGCACGACCGCCTATCGAATGCTCTTTGGGTGGTCCGGCAACATATTGGGGCATGGTGACGTCGTGCTAGTCTGGGGAGGATCAGGTGGTCTCGGCGGCCAAGCAATACAGCTAGCAGCCACGCACGGGGCACGAGCCGTAGCAGTAGTGTCAGACGAAGAGCGTGGTGAATACTGCAAGAAACTGGGTGCTGTAGGTTACATCAATCGTCATGAATTCTCCCACTGGGGAATTCCGCCTCATTGGGAAGACGCATCTGGTCAGAAAACATGGGTCAGTGGATGCAGAGCTTTTGGCAAGGCCATATGGGATGCACTCGGCGAGCGCCGTAATCCGGACATTGTTTTCGAACACCCTGGAGAAGCAACGATTCCAACCAGTATCTTCGTCTGTGAGTCAGGAGGCATGGTGGTAATATGCGCTGGGACAACCGGGTACTCAGCCTCAGTAGATTTACGCTACCACTGGGTACGCCAGAAACGCCTACAGGGATCGCACGGTACAAATGACGAGCAAGCAGCAGCCTACAATCAACTGGTTTGCGATGCAAAAATTGACCCTTGTCTGGGAAATGTGTATTCTTTTGAAAATATTGGCCAAGCACACGCCGAAATGGAAGAGGGAACAGTAGTATTTGGAAATCGAGTCGCGTTGGTTGGTGCTCCGGAAACAGGAATGGGCCGCAAAAAGTAAAACTAGCAGCGTGAAAAGTGATGCCAAATACACACGTAATTATATCCAATTACTTTGGGTACGATGTGACGAAAGTCATCGCACACTCATGGTGTAATTTTCTGGCCCGGGTTAACATTATGCCAAATACGATTAGGAGCTCGTCACCGCTGCGCTTTTGGTAACCAGTACTCAAAATTACGACAATGCCTAAGTGCACTTTGATCTACACTCAACACAGAAAACAATTAGGAGCAATCGCGTGAAACAAATTGTAAATTACATTAATAACGAATGGATTGACCCAAAGACAAGTGAGTATATTGAGGTCACAAATCCAGCCACTGGCCAGGTAATAGCGAAGACACCGCTGTGTGGGGAGACGGAAGTGGACATGGCTGCAAAAGCCGCAGCAAAAGCATTCCCGTCATGGCGCCAAACGCCAGTGCAAGATCGCATACAGTATCTATTTAGGCTACGTGATTTGCTTAAAGAAAACCACGATGAAATTAGTCGGGTTATCACAAAAGAATGTGGCAAGACTTTTGGTGAGTCGAAAGCCGAAATGGTGAGGGCCATCGAGAATGTTGAGGTGGCCTGCGGAATGCCAATGATGATGAAGGGTGACGTCTCCGAAGATATATCACCCGGTATTGACGAGATTATGCTCCGTCAGCCTTTGGGTGTTTGTGCCACAATCGCGCCATTTAATTTCCCTGGCATGATTCCATTTTGGTACTTACCCTATGCATTAGCAACTGGAAACACCTACATTATCAAACCTTCTGAGAAGGTCCCTATGACAATGAAGTTTATATTCAGCCTGATTGAGCAGGTTGGCTTCCCCAACGGTGTCGTCAATATGGTCAATGGTGCGAAGAATGCAGTGGACGCTATTCTCGATCATCCCGCAATTCGTGCAATAACATTTGTTGGCTCGACACAAACAGCTAAGTATATATATCGTCGCGCTGCGGAGAATGGTAAAAGAGTGCAGGCACAAGGTGGAGCTAAGAATCCGGTCATCATATTGCCCGATGCAGACATGGAAATGACAAGTACTATGGTGGCAGATTCAGCTTTTGGGTGTGCTGGACAACGTTGCTTAGCAGTTTCATTGGCGATAACTGTTGCAGACGCTCGTAACAGCTTCACCGAAATGATCTGCGATGCAGCTTCCACTAGAACTGTGGGATATGGACTTGATGATGGTGTTCAGATGGGACCCGTTATCAATAGTCACAGCAAAGAAAGAGTGGAACAATTAATTGAAACGGGGTCCAAAGAAGGTGCATCCGCCTTGGTAGATGGACGCGGGACAACCATTAATGGATATGAAGAAGGCGCATTTGTTCGCCCAACCATCCTTGCCGATGTAGAGCCCGGCAGTGACATATGGAAAACAGAGATATTTGGTCCAGTATTGAGCATGATGCACGTGAATTCAGTGGAAGATGCTATCGAACTAACTAATAGCCACATATATGGAAATCAGGCGAGTCTATTTACATCAAGTGGAAGGGCAGCGCGTAAGTTCCGATATGAAATAGATGCCGGTAACGTGGGCATTAATATTGGTGTGGCCGCACCAATGGCATTCTTCCCATTCAGTGGATGGAAACAATCTTTCTTTGGCGATATGCACGGCCAGGGAATGGATGCTGTTGAATTCTTTACGCAGAAGAAGGTTGTGATCGAGCGTTGGCCTAAGGAATGGTCACGCAAATTCTAGGAGCATGACCAATAAGTGCTGCAAGACAGGGCTCGGTCAATAGCGACCTACGACTCCAGGTTGAGGACAGTGTCCTAATTCAAACATCTGATTGGAGACACGAACCACTTCTTGCATCCACTAGAAGTTTCTGGAGCGAAGCGTCCTCATTCACAATCCAAGCAAAATCATGCAGGTTGACTGCTGGGCAAATGTGATTGACTATCACCTGTACGCGTTCTCCGAGACTAGGTCTGTAATCACATCGCGACAGATCAACCTCACCATGTTCTTCGCTTA
>JAKUPR010000002.1:0-12093 GCA_022450585.1 Anaerolineales bacterium
CCCCCCCTGTTTTTTCAACACCCGCCGCGCATCTTTTTGTTTACTCTTTCGCTCAACGATTTGGTTACGCTCTTCCTTCACGTTGTGGTACGGCGTTGCGGTTACCGTTTGGGTACTGGTCGCGTTACTAGAAGATGCGACCCCTGTCGTCTGTGTTCTTGGCAGAATGGTGCTTACCTTCGGGGGTGCTGTTGTACCAGTTGGTGTGGATAATGAGTCTCCTGTTTGTCCAACAGGCCCGGGAAGAAATTGCAGCGCAGCGAATCCAATAACGTAGAAGGGGATGGTCAACAAAATGACAGTCAGCAGGAATCTGCGTGTCCGCTGCCTGCGGTTGCGTTCGGCGGGGTTTGCCATTTCGTGTAGGGCTGGCTAGGTATCATCCAGAGCCGCGGCTAGATTATCCGTTTGATAGTTGCATAATAGCAGCGTCGTGGATCCAAGTCAATTTTACTCATATTTTGGTCTGGCATATAATCTGCCCGTGTGATGCCTAAATGTGACGTCTAATTTTATTTTTTTCGTTGGCGTGTCGTCTTAATAGTGAGAATCAAATGACTTTAATGATGTTGGCTCAGATAGTCTATGTCTTTTCCGCCTCCGTACTTGCAGTGTACGGGTTAAACATGTTTGTACTGACATTGCTTTCCTTAGGTAGTCGGGCGCCAAGATCAGGTGTCGATACACTGTCTGAATGGCCCCATGTTACTGTGCAACTTCCGTTATTCAATGAAAGCTTGGTTGTGGAGCGTTTGGTTGACTCGATTGCTGGGCTAGATTATCCGTGTCACAGTTTTTCCATACAGATTCTAGATGATTCTACTGATCAGACCACAGAGCTTGCACAGCAGCGAGTCGATTATTATCGTAATCGTGGCGTAGATATCACTTGCCTGCATCGCAGCCACAGAATAGGGAACAAGGCAGGGGCTCTAGCAGTCGGATTATCACAGGCTGCAGGTGACTTTGTGGCCGTTTTCGATGCTGATTTTATTCCTAAACCTGATTTTCTGAAGCGAGTGATGCCCCATTTTTCTTCTTCACAGGTGGGTATGGTCCAAACTCGTTGGGGTCATTTGAATGCTACGTGCAGTGTCCTTGCTCGGGCGCAAGCTCTTGCTCTGGATGGTCATATGGTGGTTGAGCAGGCGGCACGCAGCGCCAATGGGCTATTGTTTAACTTCAACGGAAGTGCTGGAGTTTGGCGTCGCGATTGTATCGAAAGTTCCGGGGGTTGGCAGTCCGATACACTTGCTGAAGATCTCGATCTATCCTATCGGGCGCAGATGGGTGGTTGGACATTCATTTATCTGCCGGATGTGGTGACACCTGCAGAAGTGCCACTGCGCTTGTTGGATTACAAGAAGCAGCAATTTCGTTGGGTAAAGGGGTCAGTTCAGTGCCTACTCAAGCATACTTCTAGGTTATTTAGGTCCCAGTTTTCAGTTTGGAAGCGATTCCAGGGTTTACTGCATCTTGGTGGATATCTTATGCATCCCATGATGCTGTGTCTATTGTTAGGGAGCCTGCCTGTGGTGTTACTCGGTTCTACTGACAGTGTTCTACCAGGCTTACTTGGCATCGCTGGTCTAGGACCTCCCACTCTCTATGCAGTGTCCCAGATTAGTGCCTATCCGCTCGGTATCAAGCGCGCGTTGTGGTTCCCTGTCTTATTGCTCTTGGGAGTGGGTGTTGCCCTCAACAACACCCGTGCAGTCTTGGAGGCGCTTACGGGGCAAAGGCCGGATGAGTTTTTACGTACCCCGAAGATTGGCGTAGGACCAGCAACCGCTAGTCGGTATGAATCTGCCCATACTGTGGACTGGTCAACATGGGTAGAGTTTGGTCTGGCATGTTATGCGGTCGTCGCTGCCGTTATGGCTTGGTTGAGGATGCCAAGTTTAGCTCCGTTATTGTTGCTGTTCGCGTTCAGTTTTCTCTCTGTGGCAGTCCTGGGTTTATTTGAATCGGTACGTGCTGCTCAGGGTACCTAGGACCATATTTGGTGTGATTTTGATGCTCTTGGGTATGCGAAAATGCTGTGCTGGATACATTCTAGGTTCGTGTGCATCTAACTGCTTGACGTCTACGTAGGTTTCTACTACAATTTTGTACTTAAATGACCCTATAGGGAGGGTGTTATGACTGTGAAGCGTACGGCGGTATGGGTTTTATCTGTAGTAATTGGAGTGACGGCGGGATACGCTACAGTGGCGGCATTTGGAACTAGTGTGGAACGATATGCGGTTGACTTAAACTTTGGCATACTCGACATCATCTTGAACAACTTTACCTTCCTTTGCTTGGCGTATGCATCCCTTGTTTGGATATGGCTTGACTATTTCTTTAGCACCGATATGATTCCCGAATAAAGATTGTGATGGATTGGTGACATTAATCCCCGCTCAGACGGGGATTTTCATTTAATTCTTGATATACTGGCAGATTATTCTAAAGAAATGGATACATTGGTTCCACAGTGAACAATTTGACAGTCTTCCTTGCGATAATTCTTGGTCTGGCAATTTCTGGTTGTGGTGCGCAGATAGAGCAACCAATATTAGAAGAACCGCAGGTTGTGGTCAGCCTAACTGCAACATCGATAACTTCAACTGTGACAAATAATTTGGTTTCTGCCAGTCCGTCGGAAATGCATATTGTCACATTGACGACTGCAGTCACCTCCGTCCAGTCCACAACTGGTAACACATCTGCCGTTATTCCAACGGCTACCGTTCTGGCACCGTACTTGGTAACAGCCCTTCCTCTTCCAACTCAAGTACCCACTCAAACACCAACTCAAACACCAACTCAATCACCAACTCAATCACCAACCCAAGTGCCAACTCGAATGATACCTATGGTGACTCCCACTCTGTGGCCGACTCCAGATGCAGAGGCCTCAGGTCGTGTGGTACGCGTTCCGATATTGATGTATCACTATGTTGAACCGCTGCCCGAAAACGCAGATGAGTTGCGTGTGGGGCTCACAGTGCAGCCAGGAATATTTAGGCAACAGCTTGCATTCTTGCACGCGCGTGGCTATCGCTCGGTCAGCTTGTACGACTTGCTGTACCATCTTGTACATGGGAAAACCTTGCCAGAAAAGCCGCTGATATTCACCTTCGATGATGGTTACCGTGGACTATACAAACACGCATTTCCGCATATGCAAGCGTTTGGTTTCTCGGGCACTGTTTTCTTGGTGACGGGTCTTATGGATGACGGACACGAGGCATATCTGACATGGGAGATGGCAAGAGAGATGGATCTCGCTGGCTGGAAGCTAGAGCCTCATAGCAAGACACACGTGCAACTCTCCGATCGACCCTTCGAGCTTGTGGAGTATCAGGTGCTAGGTTCTATGCAAACATTGCAGGCGCATATTGGCAGGCAGCCGCGCTTTTTCAGTTATCCTAGTGGCCGGTATGATCAGCAGGTGATAGATTATTTGACGGCTGTTGGATTTTGGGGTGCAGTGACCACTGAGTATGGATTGGACCATGACCTAGTCAACGAATTTACCTGGAAGCGGGTGCGTGTTCCTGGCAGAGGATCAGTAAGTGATTTGTCCAAATATCTAGGCGAGGACATTTCTTATTGAGATTGTTTGATTGTAACTTGGCCATCCGGAAACAATCTGATAGGTTTTGAAAGGGTTTTCGCATAATATTGTAAGCGTACGCAGCATATGCATAAAAGGAACGTATAGAGTTGCTTTATGACGAGCACTGATTCTAGAACAACAACCGGGCAAACCACTTCTAGGTTGCCCGGTTTTTACGATTTGGGAACTCAGCAGAGGCTGCAGGAACTTGCTGTCATTGCAGAAATGTCTGCTGAGCACAAAGCTGTCATAAATGGAACCGCGGGCCTTACTCCTGAGCAAGCTGATCACATGATTGAAAATGCAGTGGGGGTCTATGGTCTTCCGCTGGGTGTGGCAGCCAATTTTGTGGTTAATGACCGCGAGGTGATTGTTCCCATGGCCATTGAGGAGCCATCTGTAGTTGCTGGTGCCAGCTTCATGGCTAAGCTTGCTCGTGCTGGCGGCGGTTTTCGAGCTGAGTGCTCCCCGCCAGAGATGATTGGCCAATTGCAAATTTTGGATCTAGACGATGTTGCGGAGACGAAACACAGCCTTTTAGAGCAAAAAGCAGAGTTGCTAGGTGCAGTAGAGGATATCGATCCGGTGATAACGCAATTGGGTGGCGGAGTACGCGATTTGGAAGTACGTATCATACGAAATTCTCCTATAGGGTCTTTTCTGGTCGTTCACCTGATTTATGATACTCGCGATGCTATGGGTGCTAATGCAATCAATACTGCTGTGGAAGCGCTGGCGCCATTGCTGGAGCAAAAAACAGGTGGGAGGGTGCATCTTCGTATCCTATCCAACTTGGCAGATCGCAGACTGGCGCGTGCGGAAGTCTGCATTCCAACTAGAGAGTTGGCATTTGGGAGCTACAGTGGTGAGAGGGTGCGTGACGGGATTATCGAAGCTTGGGCGTTCGCTGCATCGGACTCTTATCGGGCAGCCACACATAATAAGGGTATTATGAATGGGGTAGATGCTGTGGTAATAGCGACAGGTAATGACTGGCGCGCTATTGAAGCGGGAGCTCACGCTTTCGCTGCTCGTTCGGGGCATTATGGCAGTCTTTCCAGGTGGAGCGTTGATGATGAAGGTAACTTACATGGCGAATTGGAGATGCCGATGGCTGTCGGAATTGTTGGTGGTGCCACCAGTGTGCATCCATGTGCACGAGCTGCGTTGCAACTTCTGAGGGTGAGATCATCGGTAGAACTGGCGGAAATTATTGTGTCTGTTGGTCTGGCCCAGAATCTTGCGGCGTTGCGCGCTCTTTCCACGGAAGGAATCCAGCGTGGACACATGGGTCTGCATGCACGTCAGGTGGCAATTGCGGCTGGAGCTCAGGGAGATGAGGTAGAGCGTCTGGCGCGCGTAATGGTGGTCGAGTCAAAAATACGCGTGGATCGTGCTCGTGAGCTGCTTCAATCGCCTGATCAATTGAAATGGGACAGTCGTAGGTTGGAGGCAGATGATGACTGATTTGCGACGTGACACCCGCACTAGAGTGATGCAGCCTGCACGCATGGTTGGTATTGTGGGCTACGGAGCATATTTGCCGCGATTCCGGCTTCCGGCATCTGAGATTTCACGTGTTTGGACGGAGGGCCAGTCCAGTTTGCCAGTGCAGGAAAAGGCTGTAGCTGGACCTGACGAGGATGTGGTTACAATGTCCATAGAGGCAGCGCGCAACGCGATCATGCGTGCTGGGGTCGATCCACAGGACATTGGCGCGGTGTGGATAGGTTCTGAATCCCATCCTTATGCTGTCAAGCCAACTGCGACCATTGTAGCTGAAGCGATTGGTGCGGTACCGCATACGCAAGCAGCTGATTGGCAATTTGCTTGCAAAGGCGGTACGGAGGCGATGCAGGCAGCTATCGCGTTTGTAGGCTCATGTATGTCAGATTACGCTTGTGCTATTGGAATGGATACGGCACAGGGGCGTCCGGGCGATGCGTTAGAGTACACTGCTGGTTCTGGTGGCGCCGCATTCTTGCTGGGTCCGGCTGATAAGTCTGTTGCGGTTGTTGAGGGGACGTATTCTTTTGTCACCGACACGCCTGATTTCTGGCGGAGGTCAAACGCGAATTACCCTCAGCACGGGCAGCGTTTTACAGGCGAGCCTGCATATTTTCGTCACATCACTTCTGCCGCCGAGCGTTTGATGGATGAGATGGGCACTGGGCCTCAGGATTCTGATTTTGCGGTGTTTCATCAGCCAAACAGCAAGATCCCTGGTCGTGTGGGTAGGTATCTTGGCTTTACTTCCGCACAACTTGAAGTAGGATTGTTGGCTCCGGAAATTGGCAATGTTTATGCAGGTTCGGCGCTAGTAGGGCTAACAGCGGTATTGGACTCATGTGATCCAGGGGACCGTGGGCTGCTGGTCTCGTTCGGTTCCGGAGCTGGTTCGGATGCGTTCCAGTTGCGCATTAGTGATCAGCCATTGGATTTCCCAGATGTTGTTCCAAGTACTCGCGATTACTTGGAGCGTCGTACCACAATCGATTACTCAACTTATACTAGGTATCTCGGTAAACTTGCATTGGAATGAGCACAATTCAAGATGTTTTTGTCATTGGCACTGGTCAGACTGCTGTGGGTGAGCACTGGGGTATTTCGCTTCGACATCTAGCTTGGAAGGCGGTTAAACAGGCATTGGAGTCATCCGGACTGGAAAGACCGGATGCTATTTTCGTTGGGAACATACTAGCACCACGCATATCACAGCAGCATAATCTGGGCACACTCTTGGCGGATTTTTGTGGCTTTCGCGGTGTTGAGGCTATTACTGTGGAGGCATCCGGTGCGTCGGGTGGAGCGGCTGTTCGTCAGGCAATGCTAGCACTGCGGAGTGGAGAAATTGGAACCGCTCTGGTAGTGGGTGTGGAGAAGATGACCGACAAAGTAGGCCCTGAAGTAACGGCTGCGCTCGCTGCTGGTGCGGATAGTGACTGGGAACTAGTGCAGGGCGTCACTGCGCCAGCTATGGCGGCTCTGATTATGCGACGATACATGCATGATTACGGCGTGCACCGTGATGAGTTTTCAGATTTCGCACTTAATGCGCATTACAATGCACAAGCGAATGTTGATGCGATGTTTCGCAACGGACTTGATCTCAAACAATACGTACAGGCAGGCATTGTTGCTTCCCCAGTGAATATCTTTGATGGTGCACCGGACGCTGATGGAGCTGCTGCTCTAGTACTTTCATCTGAACCAGGGGAACTGCGACCTGGATTGAGCGTGCGTGTGGCATCTTCGAGTCTTGTGACTCATACTTTGGCTCTTCATGACCGTAGGGATGTACTATCTTTTGAGGCTGCCAGGCTTTCGGCCGAGCGTGCATTTCAACAGGCTGGCATCACGCCTGATCAGATCGACCTGGCCGAACTTTATGATCGTTTCAGTATCTACGCAGTGTTGAGCTTGGAAGCATGTGGTTTTGCCCGACGGGGAGAGGGTTGGCGTTTGGCCCGAAATAGTGGGGTAGGCCGTAATGGCCAATTGCCTATTTCTACCTTTGGTGGCTTAACGGCACGAGGTAATCCTGGTGGAGCGACTGGTGTCTATCAGATGGTTGAAGTGACTCGACAACTAGCAGGTATGGCACAGGATAACCAAGTGGCCGGAGCAAAGTGGGGTCTCGCTCAGTGTCTTGGGAGCAGCGGAGCAACGGCAGTGACACACATCCTGGACGGGACGAATAGAAATTAGGAGTAATTGGAGAGTTTTTGATAGCTTTCCAAGAATACAATTCCCTAAATATTCACTCAATAGGGAGAGACTCTAGTATATGGAAATTTCTCGGCACTGGAGATTGCAGCAACAGCGATATGGATTACTGGGAGAAAAGTGCAATCATTGTGGAGAGAAGCTCTTTCCGCCTCGCGATGTTTGTCCAGAATGCACTCAGGATTCGCAAGAATTATATCGGTTTTCCGGAAAGGGAGAGGTTTATTCTTATTCTAAAGTTTTTGATCCCCCGGCTGGATATGAGGGTACTGCCCCATATACCATGGCTCTGGTAAAGCTAGAAGAGGGTCCTCTAGTGACTGCTCAACTAACAGATGTGGACAACGACATAGTAGAAATCGGAATGTTAGTAGAGATGGTAACTCGGAAGCTTAGAGAGGATGGAAACCGAGGTATGTTGGTCTACGGTTACAAGTTTCGTCCGCGTTTGAAGTAGTAAACTATAGCTTGGTAACCTTGCAACTTGTGGTTGTTAGATGACGATATTGCCCGCTTTGTTTCCTCAAGTGTAGACACTTTTCGGTTACCTAAATGTGGGTGAAAAAACTAGTTCGGTAAAGATCATCCGCAGCCGCATAACCCGCCACAACAAGCCCCACTGGCTCCATTGCCGGTACTGTTTGTTGGGACTGCTTCTCTGTCGCCTGCGTTAGAACTGTGGCAATAGAATGTGGAGAGCCCACGCGAGGTATGTCGACCGTTACAATCTGGGCATACTATTGGTTTGTCTGCTTCCGTGATGTGTCTTAGGAGGTCGAAAGTTGACTGACAATCGGAGCAGAAATATTCGTACAATGGCATATTTTTATTATAGCATTTGACGGCCAACGGAAAAAGTGTCAACGGTTCAATCAAAATTAGAACAAATGTCTTGACAGGCTGTGGCCAATCGGATAGAATATTATCAGGTTGCCACGGTGGTAAGATACAGGCAAAATACATAGCTTGCATCCGTCGGATTAGGGAGGAGACAAACATGTACAACCGAGTGATTCTAGCTGGAAACCTGGGGCGCGATCCGGAGATGCGCTACACTCCTAGTGGGCAGGCGGTGGTCAATCTGAGTGTAGCTACAAACGAGAAGTGGAAGGATAGGGATGGCAACAGTCAGGAGCGGACTGTGTGGTGGCGTGTTGCCGTCTGGGGGAAGCAAGCTGAGACTTGCAACCAGTATCTTAGCAAGGGACGACAGGTATTAGTGGAAGGTCGCATGAACTCTGATGATACCGGCAATCCTCGCACCTTCCAGCGTCAAGATGGTAGCTGGGGAGCAACGTTCGAGGTGACTGCTCAATCAGTACGTTTCTTGGGCGGACGTAGTCCAGGCAGTTCTCAGGAAGGCGCTGCCGATGAATATGATGGTCCGCCTCCTGTCATTGAGGATGACATCCCATTCTAGCGAGGTTGGCTTCACAACTGAATACGATTGAAAGAAAACAGCCTCGGGTATGCTTGCATTGGCTGTTTCGTTTTTGCCCACTCTATGGTGTAAAATCAGCTATGAAAATATAGGGAGTCTTCATGAACTTATCCGGACAAGACCAGACACTGGCTGAGCTCTCGGAAATTGGTGATGAGCTGCGAGCCAAATTATCTGCAAAGAATCAGGCTAGAGATTTGGCTCTGACGTATTCTCGTAATCTTGTTCGCGCTTGTGCCAATACCATTCGGGCTATTCATAGGGGAGAGATGGAAAATGCCAGAGAGTTGCTGAGATTGGCAGAGGAAACTGCTACTGTTCTCCGATTGGCAGTAGCGGATGACCCCGACCTATATTACGCTGGTTACACACAGGATGGGCTAAAAGAATTGGTAGAGGCCAACGTACTGTTGGCACTGCTAACTGGGACACAACTACCTACCCCAGAAATGCTTCAGGTAGAAGCTGCTACATATCTGAAAGGGCTTGCTGAAGCTGCAACTGAATTGCGCCGTACTATTCTAGACATAATCCGTGAGGATCATTCTGAGGAGGCAGAGCGTTTACTTGAAGCAATGGATGAGATATATAGCTTGCTAGTGACAATAGACTATCCGGAATCAATTACTAGAGGTTTGCGTCGCAATACCGATGTGGTACGCGGGGTTCGAGAAAGGACCCGTGGTGATCTTACCATGAGTCTGCGCCAGCAGCGTCTTCAGCAGGCACTCCGTAGGTCTGCAATTAAGTGAATTGCGTGGATAGACAAGTAGTGATCAGTGCTGCTGAAGTGGGTGAATATGTGTTTTGTCATCGTGCATGGTGGCTGCGACATGTACAGGGGGTATCTCCAAGAAATGCAACAGCGCTGCGGTCGGGTGTACGATTGCATGCGCGTCATGGTGCGCGCGTGGTGATGTCAGTATGGCTCCGTTATTGCGCGTACATGTGTGTTCTGATTTCTATTGTACTTGCTGGGCTTTCCTTGTTACCTTAACTTGTCTTAATATACTGCGATTGCTACAGAGGCGAAAATGGAGTTTATGTCGGAGGGATTAATTGTTGATTTTTGCCATAGTCATATTTTTCGGAGGACTAGTACTTCTGTCTTTGAGTAGGGTGATTCGTAGGAATATGGGTTTGCCACATGGTGATGTGGTTTTTACAGACACCGCTGGGTGGTACAGGGTACAGAAACCGCTCTTCTCGGAGAGACTGCGTTTGAGTGGCAAGCCCGATTATCTTGTTCGTAACGGTCATTGTCATATTCCGGTGGAAGTAAAATCTGGCCCGCGGCCGTTGACTGGACCCTACCGTTCGCATCAATTGCAATTGGTGGCCTACTGTCTCCTGACCGAAGATAATTTTGGTTCACGACCAACGCATGGGTTGATAAAATATGATGATGGGGTGCATACGGTCGATTATTCCCTCGAATTGGAGCGCGACTTGATTGATACGCTAGGTTGTATGCGGGGTGACTTGGATGCTTCGGATGTGGCACGCTCGCACCGAGTCGTGGGTCGTTGTAATGGTTGCGGGTTGCGGACTGACTGCACGCAAACTCTGGTTTGATAGAATTATAGATGACTAGGTCTCCGAGCAGGTTCCTTGTAATTAGCAACCCGCAGGTTGCACGTTCATCTGAACTCGCACTAGAGATTCAGCATTATATTCAGCAGTATTCGGATTTACATGCTGAATGTGTCCAAGTATCAGATGTTATCAAGGGCTCTAATGATGGATCTGAGATGTTATTAGCAGTGGGCGGAGATGGCACTATGCTGCGAGTCGGAAGAGTGGGCGCTAGGTTTGGATGCCCGGTCCTCGGCTTCAACTTGGGGGAGGTGGGGTTCCTCCCGCAGGTTCCGGAGCTAGAGTGGCGCGCTGCGCTCAAACGCATTCTAGCCGGGGATTTTGATTTAGAGCGGCGTATGTTGGTGTTTGGTGAGTTGATACGTGATGGCGAGAACATTACTGGACATCACGCGCTTAATGAGATTGTAGTGACTCGAGGTGCTCTAGCGCGACCTGTTCATTTGGAAACCGAAGTGGACAGTACGGGTCTGGCCACCTATGTGGCTGATGGTCTTATTGTTTCCACACCCACCGGTTCTACTGCGTACGCGCTTGCGGCAGGTGGGCCAATCCTTCCTCCTACGCTACGAAATTTAGTGGTGATGCCTGTTTCTCCTCACCTTAGCGTGGGGCGAGCTGTTGTTTTAGCTGAGGGTTGTACCATTACTATAACTGTACGGACTGACCATCAGGCGATACTTAGTGCAGATGGCCAGACGGAGGTAGAGGTGCTTGATGGAGACTGCGTACGTGTGCGTGCTAGTGAGCGCAACTGTCACTTCGTTCGTCTGCAACGGCCGACTTACTTTTACCGTGATTTGGCAGAGCGTTTGGCAGTAAAGGGGCGGTCGCTACAATGAGTACTCCGTCGACTTTAGAGTCCAATATTCCCCATGCCAGAAAGGTATGTGGTAATCATCCGGAGCGGGAGACTGGCCTAAGCTGTAACCGCTGTGGAATGTTAATTTGCGCCAATTGTGCTCGCAAGACCCCGGTTGGATACCGATGCAAGAAGTGTGTGCGCCAGCAGCAATCTAAATTTGATACAGCACGCTGGTATGATTATTTGGTTGCGATTGGTGTTTCCCTTGTTCTCTCTGGAATTACAGGTGTGCTTGTAGCTCGTATGGGCTGGCTTGTGGTGTTCCTGGCGCCCGCTGTGGGTGGTGCCATTTCCGAAATCATTCGGCGCGCTGTCGGTAGAAGACGTGGTCGATATTTGTCCTATGCAGCGGTCGCGGGAATGATTGGAGCTAGCCTATTCAATTTGACCGTGTGGGGGCTAATTTACCTAGTGCTGGCAGCTAGTACAGTGTACTCTCGACTACGTAGTATTTCTATTTAGCCATGATTCGTGAACTAACCATCAAGAACTTCGCCATTATAGATGAGTTGAGACTGACATTTGGGCCTGGTTTCAATGTTCTTACGGGCGAGACTGGTGCAGGTAAATCCATAATCGTTGACGCTGTAGGAATGCTTTTGGGGGGTCGAGCAGACAGCGTTTTCATCCGATCTGGATGTGACACTGCTCTGGTAGAGGGTATTTTCAAGCTTGTAGGTGAATCTGGAAACGAGATTCGAACATTGTTAAATGAGGAAGGATTGGATCATGGTGTTGCAGATTCGGATTTGACACTTGGGCGTGAGTTGCGCTCCAGTGGCCGTAACAAATGTCGTGTGAATGGCCGCATGGTCAATCTTGTCGTATTGAGCAGAATTGCCGGACGTCTTGTGGATG